>JBFYSV010000005.1:0-3205 GCA_041301185.1 Anaerolineae bacterium | reverse complement strand
CCAAATTGGCGCTGGGTCAGGTTTACCACTGTTTGAAGCAATATATACACATCCAATTACCTGGAAGATGCGGTACTGATCTCAGAAACTGCAGCCAGCTGGCTCTCACGTTTATCAAATTCAAGCTGGCCTTGTTTGGTCTCTTCGAACAGGCGCAGGTTATCGATATGCGCCCCCAGGCGCTCGGCAACAGTGCTTGCAAGCTCGAGAGCTTCTTGGTCATTGGGTGCCAGTCCAAGTACAGATAGCTTGCCAATCGTTTCAT
Source organism: Anaerolineae bacterium (assembly GCA_041301185.1). Lineage (GTDB taxonomy): Bacteria > Chloroflexota > Anaerolineae > Anaerolineales > UBA4823 > JAQBDA01. The sequence continues at coordinate 2,940 of JBFYSV010000005.1, read as the reverse complement.
CACCGGCTTTGAGCGGCAGGGTTAATGCAGGGCCATCTTCATGACCGTTGTTGTAAGGAAGGACTTCTTGCAGATCGTAGAGATAAGCCAGGCTATCCTTGGTTCTGGATTCTATATACTTCTGCCAGCCCTCGCGCGTCTGGCGGTGGGCGGCCTGTTCGGCCTCGAAGCGGTAACGCTCGGCGCTTTCCAACAGACGCAGGTTTTCGAGCTGTTGCGCCACCTGGCGGGCAACGATATTGACCAGTTCAAGAGTCTGTTCCCGCCGGGCTTCGTCATCGAGTTCAACCACCAGGGAACCAAATGCTTCACCCGTGACACCTATGGGGGCAGTGATGGCCTTTTCATCTTCGGGGGGCTGAGACTCAGCCACATCTGCGAGCGGGGCGATCTCTTGCCGGTCGAATACAAAGCCAATCTGCTCCGGCTTATGAATGGCATCCAGGTGTTCCGCCCAGGCGGTGCGTGCCAGGCGGCGAGCCTGGGCTTCCAGTTCGGCCCGGGTCTGCTCGGCTTCTGATGCCAGGTTGGCGTTCTGGATCGCAACTGCCAGTTGACCGGCCAGCGCTTCGAAGGCGGGCAGCATTTCTTCATTCAATACATCAGGCTGGCGGGATTGCATATCGAGCACGCCCACCACCTTGTCTGCTACGATCAAGGGTATCGCCATTTCAGCGCGGGTATCGGGGAGTAACGGGTTAGGATGGAAGGTTGCGCTTTCGGTGGTATCTGCGATAACCACAGAGCGCTTTTCTATCGCGGCGCGGCCATTGATCGAGTTGGTATTGAGCTGGAGACTGTGAAGGCGTTGGCGTAGTTGTGTACCGACTTCTCCTGTCCCAGCCTGCAGTTGAAGTGCGGTCCGGCTGGGATTGGTGAGATAAACCTGCACATAGTAAAGATCGAATTCTTTTTGGATAAGCTCACAGGCATCCTGCAACATAATATCCAATGTACGCACCTGTGAAACCGAACGACCAACCTCCGATGCCAGCTCCAGGTTCCGGGTCCGTTCTGCCACGCGGTTTTCCAGTGTTTCGTTTATTTCTTGTAATTTCTGTGCGGCCTGCTGAGCCTGTTTCAATGCCTGTTGCGTATTTTGCTTGGAGAGCCAGGCAAGATATGCCAATAGCGAGAACATGATTGCAAAAGAACCCAAAGTTAGAAAAGCTCCCCCCTCTGGGTCAAATGGGATCGGTGGATTCAAGTAGCCGCTTACCTGCCCAATTGCAAGGGCTAGATAAGAGAGAAGAGATGAGATTAAGACAACCACACCTCCCCGTCTTTCCAAAGTACTGACGGCGCCAAGGATCGGCCACAGATAGTATATCGTTGATGCGTCTTGATAGCCACGAGTGTAAACATTTATGCTGATAGCAATGCTGGTTCCAATAAAGAATACATAACCGCTGGTGGAAAATAAGCCCTTGCGAAGCATCAATGATGCTGCAACACCAAATATAACCGCCAAACCACCGAGAGGGAGAAGAGCTAGTAAGCTGCGGTCAAATATTCCACCGATCGCAACCATGATGGTCAGAATGCCGATGCCAATGGTTTGACCACGGATCAGTTTCTTCAAGAAAAGCTCATTTATTTCTCGACTCTCTATTTGTGAAGGTGATCTTGATATCATGCTTACTCTCCTGACTAGGGCATATGGGAAATAAGTTTCCTGGGTAGTTAGCTATTGCTCGATTCGCTTGCAGCGTTCATGCGTGTTGCAACCCTGGCGCTGACACGCGCCGCGCCAAGTGCCAAGCCAATTTCACGGATGGCGGTTTGCAGCGTATCCTCCATCGTTGTCGTACGCTGGATCTTCTGGCCGATCGCATTAACCAACGATTCCAGTTCCGCTTGCTGCCGAGATTCTTCGTAGGCGCGGGCGTTCTGGAGGGTGATGGCCACCTGTCCAGCGAGCGATTCCAGCAGGGTTACATCCTCTGCTGTCAACCCATTCACTGCGTTATGCTGCACATCCAGCACCCCCAACACCTGATTGCCAGCAGAAATCGGGACGGCGGCTTCTGACTTTGTCTCGGGCAGCAGATCGTTGGGAAACCAGCCTTCCTCCTGCAAAACATCCGGGATGAGAACAGAGGTGTTCGTATCCGCTGCACGACCGACCAGGCCGCGTCCTTTTGAGAGCGAATGGCCGCGCGCCAACATGGCCGCGCCGGCTTCGCCCGTACCGCCCACGAGAACCAGGTTTTCGCCAATTTCATCCAGCAGGTAGATCTGGGCATAGTAATAATCAAAAGCATTACGCACTTCATTCACAACAGCGCTCACCAATTGACGTGGGTCGAGGACGGTTGCCAGACGCCGGGTAACCTCAGCTGAGGTTGCCAATGCTTTGGTACGATCTGCAACGCGCTGCTCGAGTGTAGCCCCCAACTCGCGCAGTTCCTGGTTTATGGATTGAACCTCTTGCAGGCGCACCCGTTCAACACCATTGCGGAATACCTGCACAACGATCGACAGAAGTCCAACTGTGAAGGTGACCGACAATGCTGTTCCAATATCGCCAAATGTGAAGGGGGGGTAAATGAAAGGCAACAGCGCAATCCCAATCGTACTGAAGGTGTAATGGGCCACATTCCCGCGCACAGGCAGCAGAGCGCTGCCGATTACATAGGCTGCGGGAAGTGTCGAGAAAAGTGCACCGAGTGGATCGTCCGAACCTGCAATGAGGTTGGCAAATCCCGAAAGCGACAGGGATGAGACCAGGAACACGCTGCCTATGACTGGACGGGGAAACCGACTCAATACAGATGCAAGAACGGTTACGACCGTCAGGGCAATCTGGATGAAGAAAGTCGCGTCGATCCCTTCCTGTCCGACAAAAATGAGAGAGATGCAGTTCGTCAAGGTCAACACAAAAGACAGGATGGCCGAAAGGCGCGCCCTTCTTTGTTCAGCGATATTCGAAATGGAGGC
>JBFYSV010000004.1:0-19168 GCA_041301185.1 Anaerolineae bacterium | reverse complement strand
GCCTCCCCCCCGGAGCAAGCTGCTGCCACCAGAACGAAATATACGCCCAAAACGATCAAGGTGCTGGCAGGAATCTGCCCGCCAGGGATTTTTCTTTGCGATGGAGGTTTGATCATGGGCAGACCCACTAACAATACGAAGCACAACCAAGAATGGGTATTACCAATCAACGATACGCACGGCAGCGACGCCTGGATTTCTGCAAGTATAACCCAATAAATAGCAACCGAACCAATCGTGCTAAAATAAACAAAATTGTAAACCGTCCTAAATGTCAGGAGCCATTCCCCATGCCCATCCCCGATTTTGACCAAAAATTAAATCGCTACGCCGACATCATCGCCCGGGTCGGCTTGAACCTGCAGCCCGGGCAATGGCTGTTCATCAACGCCCCCTTGCAGGCTGCCCCGCTGGTGCACCAGATCGCCGCCATCGCCTACCAGATCGGCTGCCGCTACGTGGACATGCTGTGGCGCGACGAGCAGCTCGAGCTGGTGCGCTACCAGCACGCCCCGGCAGACTCGTTCACGGAGTATCCCATCTACCGCGCCGAAGGCATCATCCAGCACCTGCGAGAAGATGGGGCATACCTTTCCATCACCGGCGACGACCCAGATATTTTCAAAGACCAGAATCCCGAGCCCATCGCCACCGCCCGCAAGACCGCCCTGACCCACCTTAAACCGGTCTACGACCTGCTGGACCGCAGCGGCTTCAACTGGGCGGTGGTCAGCTACCCCACCCTGCCCTGGGCGAAAGCCGTCTTTCCGCAAGCCGGTCCGGATGAGAGCGCCGAGCAGCTCTGGGAGAGCATCTTCCGCGTCTGCCGCATCGACCAGCCCGACCCGGTGGCAGCCTGGCAGCAGCACATCGCCGACCTGCAAAGGCGGGCGGCTTACCTGACCCGCAAGCAGTACCACGCCCTGCACTACACCGCCCCCGGCACCGACCTGACCCTGGGGCTGGCGGAGCAGCACATCTGGCACGCCGGCAGCACCATCACCACTTCTGGCACGCCCTTCACCGCCAACCTGCCCACCGAAGAGGTGTTCACCCTGCCCCACCGCCAGCGGATCGATGGGGTGGTCAGCGCCAGCATGCCGCTCAACTACAACGGCAACCTGATCGAGGGCTTCAGCCTGACCTTTAAGGACGGGCGGGTGACCAGCGCCCAGGCTAAGCGCGGCCAAGAAGTGCTGGATAAAATGCTGGCAATGGACGAGGGCATGACCAGCCTGGGCGAGGCGGCCCTGGTGCCGCACAGCTCGCCGGTTGCCCAGTCAGGCATCCTGTTCTTCAACACCCTGTTGGACGAAAACGCCGCCTGCCATATCGCCCTGGGCGGCGGGATCAACTACTGCACCCAGGATGGCGAGACCATCAGCGAAGAAGAGTACGCTGCCCGGGGCGGCAACTCCAGCCTGAACCATGTCGATTTCATGATCGGCTCCGGAGAGATGGATATCGACGGCATCCTGCCGGGCGGCACGCGAGAACCCGTGATGCGCTCCGGCGAGTGGGCGTTTTAGGCTAACCGATTGACTCTAAAAGTTTTGGAGCTGATTGATTGAAGAACTTAATCTTTTCTACCACCAAGGCGCAAAGACACCAAGTTTTTAGGTGATTTCCAGCATGCCTTGGTGTCTTGGTGGTGAGATCCTATCAGCCCAATTAGAATTGTTACCCAACCAAAGTCTTGGAGACTTTTAGGGTCTTCTGGTCAATGTTTTTTTCTGTTGGGCAAAAGCGCAAAGCTGAGCAGCCCAAATACCACCATGGCGATGAGCACCAGCAGCATCGCCACCGGCTGGGCTGCTGCCAGTCCGAACCCGGCAAAGCGCTCGTAGACCAGCACCGGCACAATCTTGGGGTGGTACGCCAGGATGACCACCGCCCCAAACTCGCTCACCCCCCTCGCCCACATCATCAGCGCCCCGCCCGTCACCCCCCTCCACGCCAGCGGCAGGCTGACATATAAGAAAGACTGCCAGGGGCTGGCACCATCGGTCAGCGCCACCAGCTCCAGCTCCTCGTCCACCATGGCAAACGCTTCCTGGCTCATATTCACCAGATAGGGCAGGCTGACGAACGCCATCGCAACCACGATGCCCGCCAGGCTATCGGTGAAGACCAGCCCCAGCGGGGCCAGCGCCTCCCCGAACATGCCACGCCGCCCGAAAACCATCAATAGCGCCACCCCCGCCGCGGTATGCGGGATGATGATCGGCAGGTTGATCAAGGATTGCACCAGGCGCTTCCCGGGGAACTCCCGCCGCGCCAGCAGGTACGCCAGCGGGATCCCCCCCAGGGAGACCAGCGCGACGGCGATTAGCGAGGCAGCGAAGGTAAGCCACAAGGAACGAACGACCTCGCTATCAAAAAGCGTGCGCCAGAACTCGACCGGCGGCGTGCCCAGCACGATGCTGACGATGGGCGCGACCAGGAACAACACCAGCCCGGCTGACGCAACCCCGAACACCAGGTCAAATAGTTTCCAACGGCGCGCCACGCTCAATTTCCCGCCTGGCACAGCCCTGCCAGGCTTGGGGGGATGTTCTCGCAACCGTCCACGTCCGGCGAGGGGAAGACCGGGTGAAAGTTGGCATCCATAATCGCCCGGCCTTCTGGACTGAGCAAGAATTCGATAAATAGCTCGGCGGACTCAGGATGGGGTGCGTTGCTCGGGATGGTAATGCCGTACCCGATCTGCTCGCCGCGAAACTCTGGCTGGATGGTCGAGAAGCGCTGGAAGTCCAGGTTGACCAGCACCTGCTGGTAGAAGTCATTTAAATCTTCCACTCCCAGGTTCACCTCATCCGGCAGGCTCAGCAGCTTTAATCCATGCTGCCGGATCACGCTCTCGTATTCGAAGGCGTAATCCAGGTCGCCAGATTCAAGCAGGGCGATCAGCTGGATACTGGCGCCGCGCAACAAGATATGCGCATCCGGCGTCGTCTCCAGGATTTCCGGCACATCGATCCGGGTTTCCTCATCGTCGATAAAAATCGTGATCGGCTGGGTGAACTGACCATTGAACATATCGATGAAGAGGCGATAATTTCCGGTAGCATACTGGGCTAAGGCGAAAGCCATCAAGCCACGGTATCCGGCAGCATCGAAGCGCGGGTCTGCCAGCCCGACTCTTAACCTCGGATCAGCCAGCACCTGCGCCCAATTCTCGGCGTTGATCGTTTCGGCCAGCTGGCTTTGTTCGGTGTACGCCAGCCCCAGGCGGTTGCTCGCAAAGCGGATATGCCAGTTTGCGTAGGGCAAACCTGTCTCGGGGTTGGTGGTCTGGTACATCAGCATGGGGATCAGGGCGGCGTCTGCCGTGGCAACCACATCGATCAGCTCGTGCAGCTCGGTCACATGGCGGATCACCTGGATGCTGCCGTGGCACTCGTTACGCACATCGATCTGCGGGTACTTGCTCTCGAAGGCTTTCTCCAGGTCGGCAAACGGCTGGATCAGGCTCCCGGCGCAGAAAACCACCAGCGGTGTTGGCGGACCGGTCGGGGAGGGGGACGGCAAGGGGGATGGCGCCGGGGTTGCTTCTGGCAGTGCGGTTTGGGTTGGCACAGCCTGGGAAGCACACCCTGCCAGCAGGATTGCCGCCAGGCATAGGTGAACGATCCAATTTTTCATAAGATAGTGAGGGTTCGGGTATTCTAACCTGGGATTAGCCATCCACGAATACTCCACGAATGCACGAATGTCTCTCCCACCGGGAGAATTGCATACACCCAAAGCCAAGAACAAGCAATACCTGTTGATACACCAGCTGGCCCTTATCTTCCCCGCCCGTGATGCGGGGAAGATAAGGGCAGCATTTAATTGAATACCGGGCGCTGAATCCTGACTACCCGGTACTCTGAATCCAAGCTTACTGGACTTCGATCTGGACAATGTCCTTGATCCAGGCATTGCTGGGCAAACCCGGCATCACCAGGAACAGCTCGCCGGGTGTATCCGTGAAAGACACCATGCAATCCGCGCAGGCTTGCGCATCCGCCAGGGCGACTTCTGCGCTATAACCATCTCCGGCGGTCAGGATCAGTTTAGCGGCGCCGTCTTTGACCACTGCTTGCTCCAGCAGCAGGCTCAGCCGGACACCCTCGTAATCCTGATTACCTTTCTTGGGGTGCTCTGCAGTGATCTGCACCACCTCCAGCTCCCTCAATCCGGCTTCAGTCAGGGCGATTTCATTTTCCACCATCCCGGTGATCAGCAGGTCGGCATCGCCCATAGCGGGCGGTGGAGCTGGGGTTGCAGCCGGGGCCTGGGTTGGGGCGGGCGTGAATGGCACGCCATCCAGATTGAGCACAATCTCGCTGATAGCAGCCACCGATTCCTTTTTGCTCAGCTGTGAGCCAACCAGGCGCAGCGGGAAATACTCCTCGGGAAGCGGGTTGCCGTTCACCAGGGAGGCTACCACGTAATCGTTATTGCGGGCGACCCGGGCGCTATCCATGCTGATGCTGAACCCATCGGCTGCGATCACGTCAAACAGGTAGGCGGCCTCCGCCAGGGCATCGTTGAAGGCCGGGCCGTCATGCTTGATCTCATCATCCACGTAGCCCAGCAACAGATAGAGCGGCACGCCGGTCCATTCCTGGGCCTTATCATCGGTCCAGACTGCCTGGTGGCACTGCGGCGCGCTGCACGACTCGAAGCTCGCCCGGTCAATCGTGCCGGTGATATTGCCGGTCAGACTCAGCTCCCAATCCGCCAACATAGACATCAGCTCGATCTTGTTGACCCACTTCACTGACCAGTGCCCATCGGTGACCTGGTTTGGCTCGGAGCTGATGATCACCACCCGCAGGGTGCCATCGCTTTCTTTGGGCAATGGCTGGCCATCATTCTCATAAGCAATCACCACCTGGAGCTGCTCATCCAGCTGGATTTCCTCTCCGGTTGCCGGCGAGTAGGCAATGAAATTACCGTTGGTGATCTGGTCGAATGAGTAGGAGATCGCATATCCATCCTCAGCAACGATGTTCACCCCCATGCCTTCATCCAGGCTGCCAATCTGGCTGACCAGGTCGGTCAGCAGCACGCCTTTGAATGGGACCGGCAAGGTAATGGCGCCGGTGCTGGATTTGATTCCCGCCTGCCCTTCCACCGCCGGCAACGCCATCAAGTCTTCCAGGGTTAAGGACAGCGCGCCGTCTGGGCCGATCAGCTCCAGGACGGGCTCGGGAACCTCGGTGGGCGTTTCGGTTGGCGCTGCGGTAGGCTCTGCCGTCGGCGTCGGCGGCAGCGGGGTGGCAGTTGGCGGCAGAGGGGTATTTGTGGGCGGGATAGGAGTGGGCGGCGCAGGGGTCTGGGCTGTTTGGCAAGCGGCAAGACCCAGGCACAACCCCACGATCGTCAGGGCGAGCCAGGTTTTCTTCATAGTCATCTCCGTAAATCAGTATAGTTGTATGGTTACATTTAGAACACAATAAGTTTAAGCAGCAATCCACCTGATGTCAAGCGCCTATTGTCATGTGTTGGCTGTGATAGAATTAATCACCCGTATGGAAATCCTCGAATCTCGCCGCGATGGCTACCTGATCAGCACCGACCCGCAGAAACTCCAGGTGGCTGAGATTCACGCCTACCTATCCCGCTCTTACTGGGCGGCAAGCCGGCCCTTGGAAGTAGTGCAGCACTCGCTACAGCACTCGCTATGCTTTGGCGTCTATAAGGACGGCAGGCAGGTCGGGCTGGCACGCGTGATCAGCGACTACGCCACCTTTGCCTATCTATGTGATGTGTATATCCTGGAGGAACACCAGGGGCGCGGCCTGGGGAAATGGCTGGTCTCGGTGATCCTGGCCCACCCCGAGCTGGCAGGCATCCCGCGCTGGGTGCTCTTCACGCGGGATGCGCACGGGCTGTACGAGAAGTACGGCTTCTCCCCCCTGGGAAACCCGGAGTGGGTGATGGTAAAACGGTAATACCCTGTCCGAGAATTGTCCGGCAGGTTTGGAAACCTGCCCTACGTAGGGCGGCTTTAGAAAGCCGCCGAGAATTTTCGGTTAGACGTTAAGATCCGCCCTGCTCCCCAGCCTCCGGCTGGGGAGGTTCTGGATCACTTTGGAGGGCAGGCAGCTCGTCGGTGACCTCTTCAGCGCTCTCGGCGGCGGGCAGAGTAGTGTCTGGCTTTTCTACCTCTGCTGGCGGAGCCGCTGGGGCTGCCGCCGCTGGCGCGGCCGCTAACGCACCGGGGGCTGGCAGCGATTCGACCGGCGGGGCGCCTGCCCATGCCCCCAGGCTCTTCCAGCGCCGGACGTAATCCCGGATCACCTCCACCTGGGTATAGATAACCCAGCCCAAGAACAATGTGGCGAAGATGCTGACCAGGGTAAAAACGAGCGGCACCGCCTCCCGCACCCGGGCTGCCGCATCTTGTAAAGCCAGCAGGATGCTGTCCATCCTTGCCAGGCTTTCCTGGGCGGTATTCAAACGGCCATTGATCTCATCCAGCAGCGTGGCAACCCTGCCGATCTCCTGGCTCACCCCATCCCGGAAGTCCTGGATACCCTGCGTCACCTGCCCCACCATCGACTGAATATCGGCAATGGCTGTCTCCAGCCTGGCAAGGCTATCTTCCTCCGGTTTCGGCAGCGAGACAAACGGCAGGCTATCGATCGTTCGATACAGCTCCAAACCCGCAGCTAGTGCATCCAGGACCGTATCCACCGTCGCTTTTAGCTCATTCGCCTGGGCGACCAGCTCCTGCTCCCTCTCTTCTGGCAGCAGAGTCAGAATCAAGCCTTTATCGTTGATATTCTGGCTGAGCTGATCGGTAGCAGAACGGATGGTGGTGGTGGTCTCCTCCAGCTTTGCCATGCCCTGATCAACCTGCCCAACCACCGCGCTCAAGCTGCCGGCGGTGTTCTCCACGGACACCAGCATCTGGGTGATCGCCGTGCTGAGCGAGCCACCCACCACCCAGGTGCCTACTACACCCACCACGCTCAGCAAGATGAACAGCCCGCAGATCGCGATGGCTGCCCCATACCAAATCTTCCGGCCTGTATGGCCCGACCCGCTCTCAGCGCTCATAGTAATTCTCCAACTGGTGATCTGTGTGAATGGCTAAATGTATCACAGATTATCTACAAGTTCAACCAGGCAGTTTGGGTCACATCGCTATCCACCAGGGCCACCTGGTTTCGCCCGGCGTGCTTGGCAAAGTACATCGCGGTGTCCGCCTGGTCGAGCAAGACCGCCAGGGTGGTGGTGCCGTCCACCAGACTGGCAACCCCCAGGCTGACCGTGAAGCTCACCTGGCCTTTGGGAATGATCACCGGCGTTTCGGCGACAGCCTGCCTCAAACGCTCTGCCACCTGGCAGGCAGAATCGGCGTCCGTATCGGGCAGGAGAATGGCGAACTCTTCTCCGCCGTAGCGACCGATCAGGTCCACAGTGCGCAGGTTAGCCTGGCAGACCCGCGCCAGCGTGCGCAGCACCTCATCGCCAACTGCGTGGCTGTATGTATCGTTGATATGCTTGAAATGGTCGATATCCAGCATGATCGCCGCCAGCGGGGTTGTGAAGCGCAGCGCCCGGTTCACCTCGTGCTGACCGCGATCGAACAGGCCGCGCCGGTTGAATACACCGCTCAAGGTATCGGTAACTGCCAGGTACTGCATCTGGTTGTACAGGCGGGCGTTCTCAATCACCAGCGCTGCCTGGTTCGCCAGAGTCTGGCTAAACTGGATTTCCTCCTCCGTCCACACGCGCTCACTGCGGCTATCCCATATCTCAGCATAGCCAATGATATCGTCCGAAGCGATCATCGGCAGCTGAAGAGCGCTCTTTATCCCATAATCTTCCAGCTCGCGCCTGTCACCAGGATCAAGATCGGGGTTGCTCAGCAGTATGCTAAGTGGTTTTCCATCGCGCAGAGCTGCCAGGGTGCGTGGAAATCCGGACAAATCATAAGTGGCGCCTTCGTCGAAAACACGCTCTTTTTCATTTGCCTGCGGGCTGGCATACTCTTTGATGATCATTGCCTGACCCGTGTCTCTATCGAATGTCAGGATCCGGGCGCTGGTCGCATTTACCGCATTCATGAGTTGCACCGTGGCGATGCGGTAAACCTCACTCAAATCAAAGGTCTTGACCAATGCCGTACTACTTTCGAACAGTACACCTAGCTCCTCCGAGCGTCGTTTCTCATCGGTGTACAGGCGTGCATTTTCGATGGCGGTGGTCGCCTGCTGGGCAAACAGCTCCATCAGGCGCTGATCCCCAATTGAAAAGATGCGCCTGGGATTCCGGTCTACAATCCCCAGAACACCGATAATCCGTCCGCGAGCCATCAACGGCACCGCCAATACAGCGTGGTATGCAATATCCTGGTACTGGTTGGAGCGTCCATCCCAGTTAAGATAGTCGCTGATTACCACAGGTTGCTGGAGCTGAATGGCACGCCCCATCGCACCTTCTCCATAACCCATACGCACACCACTATAATCCTTACCCATATTATGACTGACTACGATCAAGATTTCCTGCTGTGACTCGTCGTACAGGCCCAGGTCGCCGCCAGTGGCGTTCAGCAAGCTGGTCGCCCTCTCTAGGATGGTGTGCAGCAGGCTGGTAAGGTCTAGCTCAGATGAGATATCACTCACCGTCTCACGCAGTACCTCCAGCTCATTGGCGCGCTGGCTTTCCAGCTCCAGCAGGCGGACTTTGGTCATCGCCAGGGCAATCTGTGAGCTGACCTCATCTCCCAGGGCGATCTCATCCTGAGTGAAGCGATGAGGCCGCTTGAAGCACACCAGGGCTGCCCCCATCTTTCTGCCATCGGTGATGAGGGGCAAGCCCATCATCGAGCGTGCCGGGAACAAGCCAGCGATCTGCGGGCTGATATAGGGCGAGTGGAAAATGTCTTCTGCAACCAAGACCCGCCCAGCGCTCAAGACCGATGAGCTCATATCCAGCTCCCCGCTGATCGGCCGCATGGCGACAAAAGCCTCGCTCAGCGAGCTGTTCGCCGCCGCAGGCACAACCGCCTGGTGCTCCTCATCCCAATAAGTAATGTAGGTATCATCTGCATCGAATAGCTCGCCCAGGCGATCGACCAGCGATTGGAGCATGGTCTTCAGGTCTGGCGCCCGGATGGAAACCTGGGTGATCTCATTCAGCAGGTTCACCCGCCGGGCTTTTAACTCGGCATCCGCGTATGCCTGGGCATTGTGCAGAGCAACTGCCGCCTGGTTGGCAAACAGGGTCAGCAGGGTCAGGTGATCCTGGCTGAATTGGTAGGTAGATTGGTTGTGCAGGATATCGATTACACCCAGCACCTTGTCCTGCCAGATCAGCGGCGCGCTGACCACAGACCGGAACGGCTGCTCGACCTCGTACACCATAGCCCGCCCGCCCCATTTGCGGTAATCATCGATAATCAACGGCTGACCGGTTTGGGCTACCCTGCCAGCCGCACCTTCTCCATACTTTAGGCGAGTTCCGCAGAAATCCCGCTCTGTATTCAAGCTGACGACACACAGCAGCTCGCCTTTCTCGGGATCACTCAGGTACAATCCGCCTCCTGTACCCCCCAGCAAGAGCATGGCGCGCTCGACGATCGCCACTAACAGCTCGGACTGATCGCGGGGCGCGTTGATCTCCAAAGAGATTTCATAGAGCGTGCTCAGCTCGGTTGCTCGCCGGCGCACGGTTGTTTCGCTCTTCTGGCGCTGGATGCTGGAACCTAACACGCTGGCAGCCGCCCCCAGCGCACCGATCTCGGCTTTGCTCCATTGGCGGGCATATAAACACTCGTCAAAACCAATCAGTCCCCACCAGGTTTGCTCGACAAAGATTGCCGCCAGAGCAATGGATTGGATTTGCTCTGCGGTGAGGATGCTGTGCTCGCTGGCAGGAAACTCGCCGATGCGACCGAAGACCGGCTGGTTTGCCGCCAGGCTTTCTTCCCACCGGCCCAATCCCGCCTCCGCGAAAGACAAATTTTGCAGATCAGGATTTTCAATCTGCGCCTGGATGCCTGGGGCTACCCACTCATAGCGTTGGCTGGTCAAGAGGCTGCCGTCTGGCGTGAGGTGGTTTTCAAAGATATACGCCCGGCTTACTTCCGCTGCCTCGCCCAGGCGCTGCAATACCTCGTAGATGGCTTCTTCCCAAGAAGGCGCGCCGAGAAACCGGGTGGCCGCGAAATGCACCGCTTCTAATATCGCCTCGCTACGATCTAAAGTCTCGCCTGCCAGTACCCGCTCGGTGATATCTCTCAATACGATCAGCCGCCCGTTATCCCGCCCCGCCCTATCTTTGAGCATGGTCGCCCGCAAATCATAGATGCGCCTGGATTCCCCTTCCCCGGTCTGCACCTCCGCAGTCACATCAGCGCTGCTCAGCAAAAAGGGCAGCAGGCTTTCATTGCGCCAGTCTACCTGGGCAGCCTCCCGCCCAATCACTTCGCTGGCAGTCTGGGAAATGATGGCCTCAGCTGCCGGGTTGATCTCCACCACCCGCTGGCGCCTATCCAAAACAATCCATCCATCCTGCAGGTTGGCGATCAGATACGCCTGCGCTACCGGGACGATATCCAGGAATCGATAATGAAAGAGAGCAAAGGAAACCGCCCCGCCGGTGATAAAAAAGGCTAATGGGGTCAAGTCCAGCTCTGGCAATGGGTTGTAGCCAGACAGGTAGAGCAGATTCCCGATCCAGGGGGCCAGAATGGCGACCATCAGGGCGAATACCTGCCCTTTGAAGGGATTGTGGTGGACCAGCAATGACCGGATGAGCAGGACAGAGCCTGCCAGGAGCAGGGCGTAGGAATACGCCGCATGCACCCAAAAAACCGGCCCATGGGTGTACACCGCGATTGGTCCTATTCGGGTACTCACCAGCTCAATCTGGGAGTAAATCAGGCCATGCTGCGGGTTGCTCCATACCAGTACCAGCACAAGCAGCGGGACAACCGCCAGCAAGAGCAAGATGCGCCGGGTAAGCATAGCCTGCCAGCCGGTATAAGCCAGGGTGAAAGCCAGCCAGGTCAGTGGAATCAGCAGGATGCCGAAGTAGGCACAAGACGCCCAGAAAACCATCCATCCCAGCTGAGTGGTGCTGAGCTCTGCTGCGTAGCACCCCGACCAGACAGCCAGCGCCAGCAACAGGATCGAAAAATAGCCCGCTCCTGGGGTCTTTACCCTACGAAGGATAGCAAAAGCCAGAAAGACGCAGAATATAGATGAAAGAACAAGCAGTACACTAAAAGCAAACATGAAATGGACAATGGCTTTTTAATTGCAAGTATTATCGCTTATATTAACGTTTAAGCAACACTAATACACATTACAGTTTTAACAGGTCTGGCAGTGGCGAGTGGCAAGGCAGTGATCGCAAGGATATTAACCGGAGAGGAAGGGAGGTCTAGAAATGTCCACAATCATGTCCTTTACACGGGAGTAACGAATAATCTTCCAAGAAAAGTTTACGAGCACAGAGCTAAATTGGTCGAAGGGTTTACTAAAAAGTATAATATAACCAAGCTGGAATATTATGAAGCATGCGATCCCCCAGAAAGTGTCATTTTGAGAGAGAAGCAAATCAAAGGCGGTTCACGTCAGAAGAAGATCGATTTAATCAATAGCAAAAACACCCAGAATGGCGCGATCTTTACGATGAAATTGTATAATATCGCTTCGCACACATCACTTGCAATGACAGACGCCATCCCGTCCTTGCGAGGAGGGTAGCAACGAAGCAATCTCAATTGGATCCCTTCCCAGGAGACATACTTATGACAGACCAACCCCAAAACGTAAAAACCCAGCTCCTCGCCGACATCGAGCGCGAGTGGGGTGCCCTCAACCAGACCCTGGGGCGCTTGAATGATCCCCAAATGACTGATTTGCGCGACCCCCAGGGCTGGTCGGTCAAGGACCACCTGGTCCACCTGGCTTTCTGGGAGCGGGGGGTGTGCTACTACCTGCAAGGCAAGCCCCGCCACCTGGGCATGGAGATCACCGAAGAGCTGCTCCTGCAGGGCGATTACGACCAGATCAACGCCGTCATCCAGCAGGCGCAGCAGGGCATGTCGCTGGCAGAGGTCCAGGCGCTTATTCATTACTGTCATCGCACGCTGCTGAACGACGTCGTGCAAATGAGCGATGCCGACCTGCTCAAGCCTTACCGCCGCTACCGCCCGGACGAAGACGGCGAAGGAGAAGGCCCGCCGGTGCTGTATATGCTCTACGGCAACACTGCCGAGCATTTTTCCGAGCATCGCCAGTGGATAGAAGCGCTGGTAACGGGATAAGCATCCCTGATGATTGAGGTAAAATAAGTTTACCCATGCTCCCCCAGAGGCCGCGCTTCTCCCCGCTCGATTCCCTCTGGCAGGCATATCTCTCCCGCCTGCCGGAGGACCACCCGCACCGAAAACGGTCGCTGCCGGCAGCGTGGGCTTTCGGCAACTCGCCGGAGATGGCAGATGAGCTGGGCAGACTGGTGCAGGGAGGGATAAAGACCGCCACCTGCTCGATGCTGTGGGAGTATGATATGGACGGCGAGCCACTGCCCGAGGTGGGTGAGCTGAGTATCATCCTGGATGGCGCCGAGCGCCCGCTGTGCCTGATCGAGACGGTGGAGATCGAGATCAGGCCGTATAACGAGGTCGATGAGCGCTTTGCCAGCGATGAGGGGGAAGGCGACCGCTCGTTGGCATACTGGCGCCGGGCGCACTGGCATTTCTTCAGCAGGGTCTGCTCCCGCCTGGGGCGCGCCCCAGCGGAGAACATGCCCCTGGTGTGCGAGCGGTTTCGGGTGGTGTATAAGTAAGGTAGCCGAATCTCCAGGAACCCGAAAGCTTAGAGCTTTCGGGTTCCTGTTTGCGAGCAAATACCAACCCGAATGCTCAAATCTCAACGCATAACTATCCAGCATAACTTAAGCATTCGGGTTGTTTTTAGATAACAACCCAAAAGCTTTTCATCTGATGGAGTTCCACGCGTCAGGATATTTAGCTTTTGGGTTGTTTTATTTTCGGGTTGTTTGCATCACCCCAGCTCCACCCCCTGCTGGCGGAACAGTGCGCGCAGCTCCGGCGGGGTGATCGCCTTGAGCGCCTCCGCGCGCTGCAGCACACGGCGCATCCACTGCGTGCTGGGGTCGCCAGCATCCAGCAGATCGAAGGCTTCGCCGGCGCTCAGCCAGCGGTGCTCGGAGTGCTCAGGGCTGGTGCGCACTGCATCCGGGTCTTCCAGCGAGCACAGGCAAACCACCCCGATCAGCTCGTTTTCCGAGTAGGGCGCCCCGCGGTAGAAATGGGTCGTGCCGAGAATCAGCTCGATCTGCACCTCCACCCCCAGCTCTTCGCGCACCTCCCGCCGCAGGGCATCTTCAAAGCCCTCCCCCTGGTCAACCCGCCCGGTGACGCATTCCCACACCCCGGCAGCATAGTCCTTGTCCGCCGAGCGGCGCAACAACAGGTAATGGTCGCTCTCCGGCGACCAGACCAGGGCGGCGATGCCGCCGTAAAACCTGCCAATAGCCATACGCGTTGCTCCTTGGGGTTGTGATTGCTAGGTTTCGAAACCCGGCCTACGGGTTTCGCCGGGGTTGCCGGGTTTACGCCGAGTTGGAATACCCAACCAACAGGCTGGCTCAATTTTATCGCAACCGCATCCCAATCCAGGGATAATCTGGTCGCTCCACCCAAAACAACCTGAAATTCATTGGTACAATAAAACCACATTCAGATAAAAGGAGCTCACCATGCAGGTAGAAATCTTATACCGTCCCTCTTATTCGGTTGCCAGGGTAACCTTGCAGAGATCGGAAACCATCCAGGTTGAAAGCGGGTCCATGCTGGGCATGTCGCCTAGCCTGGAGATGGAAACCCAGGCATCCGGCGGATTTCTCAAATCGATCGCCCGCTCGATGTTCGGCGGGGAGAGCTTTTTCATGAACACCTACACCGGCACAGCCGACGGGGATAATATCCTGCTCGCACCGCCCCTACCGGGCGATATCGCCGTGATCGAGATGCACGGCGAGACCTTGCTGGTGCAATCGGGGTCTTACCTGGCATCCTCGGCAGGGATCACCGTCGATACCAAGTGGTCCGGCGCCAAGACGTTCTTTGGAAGCGAAGGGTTGATTATGCTCATGGTCAGCGGCAGCGGCACGCTGATCGTCTCCAGCTACGGCGCCATCCACCCGATGGAAATCGCAGCGGGCGAGACATACGTGGTGGATAGCGGGCACCTGGTCACATTCGAGGAGCATATCGGGTTCAATGTCAAGAAAGTAGCCGGGTGGAAGAGCACCTTCTTCAGCGGCGAAGGGCTGGTGGTCGAGCTGACCGGTCCCGGTAAGCTGAACCTGCAGAGCCGCAGCCAGGATTCCTTCCTGGCGTGGCTGATCCCACGCCTGCCGAAACCCAGCTCGAGTGACTGATGGATATCCATCCCAGTAGAGACGCCCTGGCAGGGCGTCTCTACCTTCTATTCACAGGATTCGTCCTGCGCTTCTTTCGACTGGGCAAAGACCGCTTCGCTCAGGAAACGCGGGGGAGTGCTTCCACCTGTTTGTCTGTCTCCAGAACGGCATAATCCACGCCTGTCAGCTCTTTGGAGACCTGCCACAGGCGGGCAGCAGCCTCCAGATCATGCGATGCCGGCGAAGACTCGGCTTTGATCGGGTAGCCGCGCGCACCCATTAGAGCCGACGGACCAGCGTACTCACCGCCAGATATATCTGGCGAGAGGGCAGCATACAAGATCGGCAAGGCGCCCATCTCTGCGCTCTGGGCAAAAAGCGAATTTGCCAGTTGCATCATCAACCGGCTGGCTTTGGAGCCTTCCATCTCGGGTCCGGCATATTGCAAATTTGTGGCTGCATACCCCGGGTGAGCCCCCAGGCTGATCGTATCGGCTGGGATGCCACCCAGCTTGCGCTGGAGCTCATAGGCGAACAGCAGGTTCGCCAGCTTGCTCTGGCTGTAGGCAGCCTGCTTATCGTAGTTTACCTCACCCATCAGGTCATCAAAGCGGATTTTCCCGCTCATGTGCAGCATGCTGCTAACTGTCACCACCCGGGAGGCAGGCGTTGCGAGCAAGGTATCGATCAATAACCCTGTCAGGGCGAAATGACCCAGGTGGTTGGTGCCGAATTGCATCTCAAAACCGTCCGCAGTCAGGCGGCGGGGCAGCGCCATCACCCCGGCGTTGTTGATCAATACATCCAGCCGGTCAAATTTGGATTGGAATTCCTGGGCAAACCTGTGGATGGAAGCCAGGTTAGACAGATCCAAGAGCATAACTTCAACACTGGCATGCGGGTAGTGCATCAAGATTTCATCCCTCGCCCGAGCACCTTTCGCCTGATCGCGCACTGCCAGGACCGCAAAGGCATTTTTCGCCGCCAGAGCTTTTGCTGCTTCGTAGCCAATCCCGCTGTTGCCGCCGGTGATTACAATCACACATCCTTCCTGGGAAGGAACGCCATCCATTGTCCATTTACCATTTTGCATTTTTATACCTCACAGATTGTGAAAATTTTCGTAGAGAACGCCGAACATTTTGAACTGATGGATATATTGTAAGCGATTGTAGATATATTGTATATAATAATTATATTAATGTTGTGCACGCGGATGCATAAAAAAACCTCCCGCAGGTTTGAAACCTGCAGGAGGTGGGTAAGTTACTGAATAATCTGAGCCTATTTCTCTGTGAGCGGCAGGAAGACCGAATAGAAGCTGGGGATGTCCGCATCCTGCACGTTGTCGATGTCGATGATCTCGGTCTCGACGGGCAGAATCACCGTCGCCCCCGGCTGGGAGATCGCCCCGCCGGTATAGACCAGGTTTATCCAGTCGTTCTGGCCGGTCAGCGTGTCCAGGGTGTTGTTGTTGTTCCAGGACATGCCCCGGGTGATATTGGCTGCCACGCCGGTATCGTTGTCGTCGCCGTCGCAGTTAAAGTCCACCCGGCTGGCGTCCAGGTCAGCCCGCAGGTCGTCCAGACCGCAGAACCACATCGTACCCAGGGTGGTGCCTAGACCCCCCGGCAGGTTAATGCCGGTCGTCTCGTCCAGGCTGTTCTCATCCAGGTTTGCCAGATCGTAGCGCGAGTAGTCAAAGTGCCCGCTGGTGCCGCCGATGATCAGGCCGCGTGTCTGCAGGGCATAGTTCATCACGCTCAGGTAGTTCGGCTTCCACTGGGTGTGGTCCTCGCCGCCGTGGCGCAAGCCCAGGTTATGACCCAGCTCGTGCATGAAGGTGCCCGCCTGCTGGTTGGTGGTGCCGATGCTGCCATCCCAGGCACCCAGGCTGGTGATGAAATCGCTGGCGCCGGTGGCAAAGGCAGCCCCAGATGAGTTACGCGAGATGCCGCTGGTGCCGGGCA
Organism: Anaerolineae bacterium; assembly: GCA_041301185.1. GTDB lineage: Bacteria > Chloroflexota > Anaerolineae > Anaerolineales > UBA4823 > JAQBDA01. The sequence goes on along the minus strand of JBFYSV010000004.1, from coordinate 2,792 downwards.
AAGTATCGCACAGCGAGTGTACCCAGGGGTTATAGTGAAAGACCGCCGCCCTGCCTGCGGTGAAGTTGGCAGACTTGATTGTATCCACGCCGGTCCAGTTGAAGTTAAAACCGGTGCAGGTGGAGACGAACTGGGCGTGGGGGATCTCAGTGCCGTGGCTCAGCGCTCCCCAGGTGGCAGCCGAGCCCCAGGTGAGCGGGGAGGACGGACCGTAATCCACATGCAGGTGAACGCCGTCGATGCCATCCGGGTTGGTTACCGGGGCGTTGTTGAACGCCGTGACGATATTAGCGATCGCTGCGGCGCGTGGGGCGTGGCTGTGGGTATCACCGCCGCCCGGTGCGCCCATCCAATCGATCTCGATGAAGACGTCTTTGTGGTCAGGGTCAGCACCCATTGCCGGCAAATCAACATACTCGGGTGAGCCGCCAACGGTGACGGTGATGCCATCCGTCTCCCACTCATCCAGCAAGCCATCGCCATCCGTATCCACCGAAGCTCCGCTTTCGCAATCCGGGTCCTCGCTCCAGAAGAACTTATCCAGGAAGACCGCCGAGTCGTAGATCGAATCGCCCAGGTCCTGCACTGACAGGTACACATCAATGGTGGCATCCGGAACGACCGCAGTGCGAGCGCGCAGCAGCGGGGTGGCACCGTCGTAGGTTGTTCCGGTCGGCTCTGAAACGCCAAACACCGTATTGACCGAGATGATATTGTTCTGCGAGTCAAAGGCAAAGTTGCCTGGAGCGACCACAACGTTATTCTGGTCAATGTCCAGGGTGGCGTCGTTGAGCTGGGCGGTGAAGGTGTCGTTGAACGAGCTGCCCACGAACTCGGGGAACTCTTCCGAGTAGAAGGCGAAGTCGAAGCTGGCGCAGTTAGCGGTGCTGGGCACCTTGAGTTGCAGGTGCAGGCGCACCAGGTCTTCGCCCTGGACGTTATCCAGCCCGCCCAAGACTGTTGATTGGCTGCCGGTGTCGTTCTCGCGGATAGCATTGGCTGCCAGGCCAGAGGCTAGGATGGCAAACGATGAGCCGGAGGTGGGGAACCAGAAGCCGAGCGAGGCGTTGCTGACGCCGACGCCCGCCGTATCGCTGCCCATCAGGTCGGCTGCGATCAGGTCTGCCGCCGGGACTTCCATGGCAGCTGCCAGCTCGGCAGCAGTGGCAGGTACGATATCTGCCGGGAAAGCCGGGCTGAGCGGGGCGCTGCTTGAGTAGAAAGGCTGCCTGTCGGGCGGTTGGGGACCGGCTGTGGAGATGCCGCGCGCCGCGCCACCACTGACCAGGGCGGTAAGCAGCACGGCTGACAGGATAAATGCCAGCAAGATCAGGCCAGGTTTGTTTTTACGGGTATTCAACATTCGTATCACTCCTTGATTTATACATGGTGAACCATTGGGTATGCATAAGGCCGGGGAGTTGTCCCCGCATGCCGAAATGCTGCTTAAGAAGATTGTTCCAGTTGGATGATCGCCCGATCGCTCTCCTTTCCGTATCGGTCGAAGGTGGTCACTGAATATTCGCTGGTTTGCCCCGCCTCAGGTGAAGCATCCAGGTAGCTGTATGCGCCGCGGTTATCCCCCTGGATTGCCACAAAGCCCAACGTCTGCCAGGCATCCTCACCAGGCAGGCGCCGGTAGATCACGTAATGGGTATCGATATCCGAGCCTGTGCCCATCCAGCTTAACCGAACCCCATCCGTCTGGCGAGTTGCGGAGAGCTGCGCCGGCGGGATGGGCGGGATGAGGGCGTCCATCTCTTGCGAGATGCCCTGCGGGGTAGTTGTGGTGGAGATGGTCGGCGACAGTTCGCCTGGTTCAGGCAGGCTGGGAAGCTCCGTCCCAGAGGGAAGTGTGGGCACAGGCAGCTCCGTTGGCGCTGGCAGGGATGGGGGACTCGTAGGTGGCGGTGTTGGCTGGCAAGCTCCCAAGGCGATGAGCAAGAGCAACGCGATTATCGCTTTTATCGTTAATTCACCCATATCTTGTCGTATTATACCATTTAACTCCTGCAAAACTGCGACGAAGACAAATAGGTTGTATGAAGCGCACCACGGGCTGTCAAGTGCAAGTGAATACAATTTTGTTGGATGGGGGAAAAGGACTGGCAGTCCTGGTCCAGAGGTCTGCTGGACAAAGGCGATTGCCTGCCAGGGAACAATAATCCGGCAGCACCTATGGAGGACTGCCAGTCCTGCTCCGGCGTGATACAATCTATCCCAGATTCCAACCTGATCCGTTCCGCCTCGCCCTCCTGACCTATGTCTCCCTCCCGTTTTATCGATCGCTACCAGGCTGTCCTGCTTGACGTGTGCGGCACGCTGATGTTCAACTACGACCGTTTCGCCGAGCAGGACGACCATTACATCACCTATACGCAACTCGCCGGTTCGGCGGTCTCACCGGGCCAGCTGTATGCCATCATCCACCATCTACACCTGGATATCATGGCAGCCGAGCAGGTGGAGGCCAATTTCGACCCCTTCCCCAGCCTGGGGGAGTTCATACGCAACGTGCCAGCGACACAGGGCATGATCGAAGATGAGCGAGATCGCATCGCCCAGGTCTTTGCCCGGCACGAGTGCGGGCGCATTCCTATCGCCATCGCCGACGCGCTGTACATGTTGTCTGAGACCCACCCGCTGGGCATCATCTCCAATATCTGGTCGCTGGCGCCGGCCTTTGAGGCTGAGCTGGAGCGGGCAGGCGTTAGAGAGCTGCTCTACCCGCGAGTGTGGTCCGCCGATTACGGCTGCATCAAACCCGCCGAGAAGCTCTTCCGCATCGCCCT
>JBFYSV010000003.1:0-19617 GCA_041301185.1 Anaerolineae bacterium | reverse complement strand
CAGCTTGCCCAACCCGGGGACTCGCTGGAAGTACCCTACGACGGTTTTATTATCGACATCGTCCGGGGCGACCTGTTGATCGAGATCCAAACCCGCAGCTTTTCCAGCCTGCGAGGAAAATTAGCCCGTTTGTTGACCCAAAACAGAGTCCACCTGATTCATCCCATCCCCCTTAAAAAATATATCATCCGCGCCGGTAGTGATCCTGGCAGCCAAAAGAAGCGCAGATCGCCCAAACGCGGCCGGCTGGAGCATTTGTTCAATGAGATGGTGTACATCCCCGATCTGATCTCCCACCCCAACTTCTCGCTGGAGATCCTGCTCACCACGGAGGAGGAGTACTGGGAGAACACCGGGGCCGGCTCGTGGCGGCGCAAAGGCTGGCAGATCACCGACCGGCGCCTGCTCTCGATCCAGGAAACAAGGCTATTTGCTTCCAAGGAAGATTATGTGGCGTTCTTGCCGCCCGGCCTGCCCCAACCCTTTACCACCCTGGATCTCGCCGCCCAGGCGGGCATTCCCCGCCGCCTCGCCCAAAAAATGGCTTACTGCTTGAAGGTGAATGAGATGATCCGCTTGGAAGGCAAGAGCGGGCGGGCAAATAACTACCTGATGGTTGAGGGATAACATATTCCGATCCAAGGCATCTGAGGTTCAGACATAAGTTCGGACATTTGGGTAAACCAAGCCACGGAAGGTGGAAAGGGCGGCAGATAAGACAGCGGTTTTCTGATCTTCGGAAAGAGACCATTTCTGCTTGAGAAGCACAAACAGACCAGAGTAGCGTTTCCACTTTTTACCCTTCTTGAGAGCAGGCGAACCGGGGATGCGTTCTTTTTCTTCCACTGGCTCATCATCAGGGATGGGTTCCCCGTAGAGGAGATCGCGTAATTCTTCGCCGACCAGCAGGCCGATGGTGAAGGTGAGCAATAAAAGGCTGACCATTTTCTCCATGTAGACTTGCCGTTTATTCATCAGCTTGGTCATGCCCAACAGGCTTTTCAGGTCGCGGTAAGTTTCTTCGATTTTCATGCGGGCAAAGTAAATCTGTAAACCGCGCTTGGCTTCCAGGTTGGTCATCACCCATATCGGTTCGGCCAGCCCTTTTTTCCAGGTGCCGATCACGTTCATGCACGCCTTGCCCATGTACCAGACGTGGTTGAGTATCACCGTCTCTACCGGCGCAATCGTCAGGATCACTTCTTTGCCTTCGTCAGTATAGAACTTGGACGGATGGGAGCGCAAGTTCAGGCGGATCACCCAGTTGACCTGCTCTTCGAATAGGTTGAGCATCAATTCCAGGTAGCTGAATTCCCGATCCAACACCAGCGGACGCCCGCCTAACATATCTTTCAGCCCTTCAAAGGCGCGAAAATGATTGAGATTGCGCGAGTCCAGACCTTGGGCGATGGTTTTCGATGAGTAGGTAACCATGCCGCAGGGGATGGCTCGCCCTCGATAGGGAGTGGCCAGGATCAGAGCCCAAAAACCCTTCGTCTTGCCTTCCTTCAGCGTGCCTACATATTCCGTTTTCCAGGCCTGTGGGCGTTCAATCTCTGTCGGATCCCCAATCACAAATTCGGCCTCTTCTTGAAATAAGCGCCACAGGGCTGTTCGGGGGTCTGCCCGTTGCATAAATCGCTGGATCCGTTTATAGCCAGCTGCGCTTTCGCCTTCCATCTCAACGGCTATATCCGTCAGCCGTAATGATCGCACAGCCAAGATGGCCTCCCCGATCTCTCCTGCTCGTTGAGCCATGTCAACGTCGTCAAATAGCTCTGCCATGAATTCCTGATTATTGATAAACTTGTCCATGAAGCCTCGTTTTTGATAAAGATGGATGTGGAAAACCAAGTTTATCTTCTTCGAGGCTTCTTGTTTACCCCTGTTGTCCGAACTCATGTCCGAACATCAGAGGCATTCCTTGACATCTCTCTGAAGGCTGGCTATAATCCATCCACGCTTGCGGGTGTAGCCAAGTGGTAAGGCAGTAGCTTCCCAAGCTACCATTCGTGGGTTCGAGTCCCATCACCCGCTCTCGCACCGGCAAGTTCCCAGCTTGCCGGTCAATTTTTACCGGTCGCCCATTTTTGCCGCATGATCCAGGAGCACACGATGACTGATTCTTCTAACCCATCCCCACCTCCCCAGCTTGAAACCGCCACCCTGGGAGGCGGTTGTTTTTGGTGCCTGGACCCGGTCTACGCCGAATTGGATGGCGTGGCGGGTGTGACCGCCGGCTATGCGGGCGGCACGGTTGGCAACCCCTCCTACGCCGAGGTGTGCACCGGCGCCACCGGGCACGCCGAGGTGGTGCAAGTAAGATTCGATCCGCAGGTGATCAGCTTCAAGGAAATCCTGCAGGTCTTCTTTTCGGTGCACGACCCCACCACCCTCAATCTCCAGGGGGCGGATGTGGGCACCCAGTACCGTTCGGTGATTTTCTATCACAGCCCGCACCAAAAACAGGTTGCTGAGGAGCTGGTTGCAGAGCTCAACCAGGCTGGCATCTGGAAGAACCCAATCGTCACCGAAGTGTCGCCTGCCGGGTCATTTTACGCAGCAGAAGACTATCACCAGTCTTATTTCAAGAAGAATCCTTACCAGGGTTACTGCCAGGTTGTGATTGCCCCTAAACTAACCAAATTCCGTAAAAGCTACCAGTCACGCCTGAAAAACAGCCTCTAACCATCACCAGCCCAGGCGATCTCCCTGCCAGCTTGCAAGGCTGTTAGTCTATCTGGGGGTAGATTTTGTTACAATGATCACAACAGGGAGGTTTTCATTGGTATATGGCTGGTGCAAAGATCCTCTACGTCGAAGATAATCCAGAAAATCGCTTGCTTATCCGGCGAATCCTTCAAGCAGAGGGTTACCAGATCCTCGAAGCAGAGAATGCCTCCCGCGCCCTGGAAATGCTGCACACCCAACAGCCCGATTTGATCTTGATGGACATTAACCTTCCCGAGGTGGATGGCTACACCCTGACCAACCAGATCAAAAGCCTGCCAGGGCTGGAAAACGTGCCGATTGTAGCAATGACAGCCAATGTCATGAAAGGTGACCGGGAGCGCACCTTGCAAGCAGGCTGCGATGGTTATATTCAAAAACCGGTAGATGTGGACACCCTGCCGGGTCAAATCCATCACTACCTGGGAAATGGGAATTAAATCGTTATTCATGATTACCGGACCATAAAGCTATGTCCCAGCAGACATCCGCAACCAGTGAGATAAAAACCCAGCCCATTCAGAAGGCTTCCCTGCCAAAGGACGCCATCGTGCTGGTGGTAGAAGACAACGTCTCCAATTTTGTGCTGATAGCCCGCATGTTGGGGTATATGGGCATCCATTGTGAGTGGAAGACGTCTGGATATGAGGTGGTTGAGTATGCAGACACCCTGCCCAGGCTCGATCTGGTCTTAATGGATATCCGGCTGCCTTATGAAGATGGGTATGCAGCCCTGACGAAAATCCGTACCTCCAAAAGGTTAAGCACGACTCCCGTAGTAGCGGTCACTGCCGAAGCAAGCCTGGAACAGATGAACAAGGCTCGATTGGCTGGTTTTGACGGCTTTCTAGGCAAGCCCCTCGATCCGGATCGCTTTCCAGACCAGATATACAAAATCCTGTCTGGTGAGGCGGTCTGGGAATTAAGCTAAGCCAGTTTACAGTATTGCAAGAACCGCCATCAAAAACGTAAAATCGGTAGATTTTCCTCACATCCCTGTTTTAATTGAATAGAGGTCGTGCACGCTGCGCCCTGCCCTATGGGTAGCTAGCTTGATTATTGTTTTTACTGTGCAAAGGAAACCATGGTAAGCGCTGAGGAAATCCAGTCCGTCAACCAATCCATCCAGCAGATATCGCAGTCTGAATCTCAGGCTGAGATCATGGAAATCTATATCGGTGCTTTGAAACGGTCTGGATTTTATTCTTTCCAATTTCTCGCCGAGAATGGTTCGCTTCAGCTGGCCGATGTTTACCTGCCAGGAGGCACCACCACCACCCTAACCGATCGGGTGGCATTTCCTATCCAGGTGGGTGAAGAACTGGTACAGCAGCATGGGCAATTCGCGATAAAACTTTCCGATCAGCAAATATTGCCAGCTGAGGTAAGGACCACTCTCTACAACTATGGCTGCTTGGAGGCAGTGCTGCTGCCGATCTATCAGAACGGGCGGATCAGCTCGCTGTACCTGTTAGCCTCTCAGCAAACCGGAATGCTATCTGCGATCACGATCCTGCCGTATGCCAGCCTGACAGCTTTCACCAGCACAGTGATCGAAAAAGCACATACAACCCGGCGGCTAAACCGGCGGGTGGCTGCCCTCCAATCCCTGGCGAAAATCAGCCAGGCGATCTCGGTTGTCACCGATTTAAACGAGCTGTTTGAGGCAATTCACGAGCAGATAATCCAGGTGATCGGAGAAGTTGACCTGGCAATTGCACTCTATGATCCCAGCTCGGATATGATCTCCATCCCTTACGCCCAAGAAGCCGGAGTAAAAATATCCCTGGATGTCTTTCCCCTTGGGCAAGGTCTGACTTCGATCCTAATCCGAACACAACAACCGCTGTTGCTGGTTGAAGACACCGAACGAAAAGCTCTTGAATTAGGTGCAAAAATCGCCGGTGCGGCAGCAAAATCCTGGCTAGGCGTGCCCCTGATTGTCTCCAACGAAGTCTTTGGGGCGTTCATCCTTCAGGATACCTTCAACGAGCATCGCTTTGATGACGACGATCTACGCCTGATGACAACCCTCGCCTCCCAGGTGGCTATTACGATCCGCAATGTCCGCCTGTTACAAGATACCCAGCGCCGCGCCGAGAAAGAGAAGATCATCAGCGACATCACCACAAAAATCTGGGCTTCCCCAGACATCGAGACGGTCGCCAGAACCACGCTTTATGAGCTTGGGCGAGCATTGAAGGCAACCGACGGGAAAATCTACCTGGCAAACCCATCGGTCCAGGGTTTGGATCAAGCGGTAAATCTGCAGAATCCTGCCGAAACCCCGCCAGGCCTCAGGGCGGAGGGATACCCGTGAGCCAAGTGACCGCTGACCAGTATTTACAATACATCGCCCTCTTCCTGGCGCTGGTCGAAGTTATCGTGGGTTTGTATATCCTGGTGCTCAACCGGCACCACAGCGCAAACCGGCACGTAGGTATTTTCCTGTTACTCTCCGCGGTCAATACCTATGCGGTCGGCATGATGATCACCGCCCAAACGGCAGCCCAAGCAGAATATTCCGCTATCATCCTGGCGATGACCACCTCAGCCACAGAGCCGTTGCTACTGGTCACATCGATTTCACTACTCAGACCGCAATGGTTACAAGGACGATACCGGTGGATCTGGTATCCGGTTTATGGGCTAGCGCTCCTTCCAGCGATTCTGACCGGCATCGACCTGTTGTTCGGAACCCGGACCTGGTACACGGGGATTGACGCGGATACCTATCCGGGAGGGTTTTTAATTTCTCCAGAATTTACAGGCGGTAATGTCTCCAGCCTTGTTCGGATTGGTTTTATCCTTTGCTTCATTGTCATTTTTTCATTGTTAGTATATATTGCCCGATTTGATAACCAATCAACGCCCAAAGAGAGAAAATTAGCCTGGATCTTGCTCATCCAGCAGTTTGCCACCGGCGCTATCCTAACCTACTTCGCCCAAGTCATTCAGCCATCGATAACCATCCTGATCACCAACACGATTTTCGTGTTGACCTATGCTTTTGCTGCATTTGAGCAAATGATCTCTGAACGCAGCAAGCAATCCGGCAGCCTGCAGAATCGCTTGATCGTGGTCATATTGATCGTGGCTATTCCCGCCATGGTCGCCTCGACCGCATTTATCGTCAATCACGCCCAAAGGATTTTAAAAGATAGCAATAGTCGGAATATATCTACGCTGACCGACCAGCTCCAGTCATCCACCTATCTATGGGTAACCTCCAATCAAAATTTGCTCAAGCAGCTAGCCACTCAGAGAGAGATCACCAGCATGGATGTTGCCCGCCAGCAGGCACTCCTGGAGGAGATATCAAGCTCGCATCCTGATCTCAGCCTGATCAGCTCACTAAATTTGGAGGGCAGTGTCTTAGCCAGCAGCGGTCCTGTAAATGTGGGCACTCAGGTAGATTTAGAATGGTTGCCGGATAACGATTCGAGACAGGTGGTTCATTATCAGACGGTGCTCGGAGCTCCATTCAACCAGCCGTCACTGGTCTCATCGGTTCAGATTGTGAGCCCAGACAGAAAGCCAGCCGGCTATTTAATGACGGTATCTCCGCTCAAGACAATTAGCGAGCTAATCGGAACCGGATCATTTGGTGAAAACGGTTTCACCTTTGTTCTAAACGCGCAAGATCAAATCGTTGCATATTCAAACCCTGCTCAAATTCGTGATGTGCAAATCTTGGGTGAATATCCGCCAGTTGATCTTCTCCGCCAGGGAATCCTGGGGCCGGTGGGTTTTACCGACGCACAGGGGCAAATGTGGCAGGCAAAATCCGGCTTATTAGGAAACGGGTGGGCGGTTGTCGCCCAAATTCCGGTTGCTGAGCTTGAGGCACCTGCCAACTTTCTAATCCGAATGGCGTGGTTCACGCTGGCTACCGCGATTTTGATCCTATCTACGTTATCTGTCCTGATGATCCGCCAATCGATCCGTCCGGTGCGGACACTAACCCAGGTCACAAGCGCAGTCGCCGCTGGCGATCTTACCCAGGTAGCCCCAATCGAAAGCGAAGATGAGATCGGTCTGCTTGCACGCAGTTTTAATAGTATGACCAACCAGGTACGCGACCTGGTTGGCGGGCTTGAGGAGCGGGTATCCCAACGCACCCAAGATCTGGAGAAACGCGCCGTTCAGCTGCAAGTGACCGCAGAAGTAGCGCAGGAAGCTGCTTCGATCCACGATCTCAACCAGCTGTTAACCCATACGGTAAATTTAATTTCTAACCGGTTCGACTTTTACCATGCTGGCATCTTCCTGATCGATGGCTCGAGGGAGTATGCAGTCCTGGTTGCAGCTTCATCTGAAGGCGGGCATCGAATGCTGTCGCGTGGGCATAAACTCAGAATCGGTCAGGTAGGCATCGTAGGTTATGTCGCCGCTCGAGGCGACCCACGTATCGCCCTGGATGTGGGTAGAGACGCCGTATATTTCGACAACCCCGACCTACCCCTGACAAAATCTGAGCTGGCCTTGCCAATGAAAGCCCACGGTCAGGTGATTGGTATTCTGGATGTCCAATCGGTGAAAGCAGCCGCCTTCACCGACGAAGATAGTGCCATATTGCAGATTCTTGCCGATCAGATTGCGCTCGCGATCGAAAATGCCCGGCTGCTCCAGAGCAGTGAAGACGCACTAAAGGAGTTGGAAACACTTTACAGGCAGCAGGTTGAACAAGCCTGGGAACAACGCCTCGAGAATACCATTATCGCATATACCTATGACCACATGGGAGTACATCCCATGCCTGGAAGAACCGATATTGAAGTTTCCCCACAAGCACAAGAGCCTGTCTACGAGGATCGAACGCTATGTCTGCCCATCCGCTTGCGGGAAATCACCCTTGGAGGGCTAGAGCTAAAGCGTGGAGCCGACGATCCTCCCTGGTCACCAGAAGATATCGAAGTCGTTGAAACAACCATGAAACAGGTTGCTTTAACTCTTGAGAGTTCGCGACTGAAAGAGATCGAACGCAAGCGGATCCAAAAAGAGCAGTTGATCAGCCAAATATCTGCCCAGACCCAGTCTGCCCTGGACCTGGATACAGTAATGAAGCGGGCAGTTCTCGAGATTGGACAGGCTCTGAAGGCAGAAAAAGTTCAAATTGAGCTGAAAGACTATGATCTGGCAGTCTCCCCTGCTGGGAATGGTGCCCATGAATAAGATCAAGGATATCGAGCTCACCCTGCAACAGCGGTTACTGCTTGCTTTCCTAAGCATGTCATTCTTAGTGCTGATCGCAAGCGGGGTTGGGATTTACTACGGGCGCTCTGTTGATAACGCGATTGCTGCGACCAGGACGGGTCTTGATCAGATTCAGAATGTTAACAACATCCAGAGAGACTGGCGTTCAATCTCAGAAGCCGTCGACACGCTTTTCTTGACCCGTCAGGTGGACAGCGCCCGAGTCAGCATCGAAACCTACACCCAAGCCCTGAACAACCAGCTTCAAGTCCTTCAAGAACAATCAGTAGGCATTCGTGAAAACACGATCGCAAACAACCGGGATATCCTGGCAGATTTGCTGGCAGGCGAAGCAATCTTTACTTCAACAATCGACGAGATATTGCGCCTGGCATCTGAGGGGCGCTGGGCGGTTGCAAGAGACTTGCGCGAGTCAATTTATATAACCCAGCAGACCGAGTTCAATAACCAACTGGTTCAAATATCCAACAACGTCCGCGAAGATGTTACCGTCTTGTTCGATAGTGCGAAGAGACTCCAAGATTTTACTCGCTTCATTACACTCCTAACGGCTGCAAGTGCTCTGGTGATCGCTTTAGTGCTGTCCATCGGCGGTACTCGGAGTATTGTCTATCCCGTGAAACAACTCACTCAGGCAGTTCAGCGGGTAACCCTGGGTGATTTCCAACCTATGAGACCCCTTTCTCGTAGAGATGAGATCGGAAATCTATCTCGCTCGTTCGCCCTGATGACCGAATGGTTACGGGATTCATACGAGACACTGGAAGAGAAAGTTGCCGAAAGAACCGAAGAGCTGGAACGCCAGAACATTCAGATTTCGGTTGCGGCAGAAATTGCCAGAGATGTTTCAACCGCCAGAGATCCTGAAAAATTGCTTGCTCGAGCCGTAAATCTGGTTTCACAACGCTTTGGTTATTACCAGACCAGCATCTATTTGGTCGATGAGGTCAACGAATACGCCATTCTCAGGGCTGTGAGTAACCAGGAGGGCGATGAGATCATCAATCGGGATACTAGAGTTCGCGTTGGAAGTGAAGGGATCATCGGTCAGGTAGCATTGACTGGTGAACCCAAAGCTTCGTTAGATATGAGGCAAGATCACCCGTTCACGGACAGCGCTCTCTTATCCGATCCCCTTTCCGAGATCGTGCTGCCAATGAAATTTGGAACCATCGTGATTGGTGTCATGGATGTTAAGAGCCACTCTTCAGATGCTTTTCGAGACAGCGACCAATACGTCCTCCAGATTTTGGCCGACCTGCTGGCAGTCGCAATCCATAATGCACAGTTAAATGTGAAAGTCGAAGAAAACCTCAACGAGTTGGAAATTTTATATGGGCAATATAGCCGGAAATCCTGGGAGAAAGCTTACCGCTACCTGGGAATAACTGGCTACACCTACGATCGTAGCGGGGTACATCCGATTCGCGAGCATCAGAATGAATCGCCTGCCGGTGATCTCCCTCCTGCCAGTATTCCGCTGGTTGTTCGAGGTCAGGATATTGGCACCTTAAAAGTATGGCCCGGAGAAAACCGCCTGATAACCGAGGATATTCGGGTACTTGAGGAATTAGGTCTGCGCATCAGTCAAACGATGGAAAATGCCCGCCTGTTCTCCGAAACCCAGCGCCGTGCAGAGAACGAACGTATTGTCCGTCAAGTTTCAGCCCATATGCGTGAAACCTTAGACATTGAGAATGTGCTTCGCGTTGCGGTTGAGGATATCTACCGGGCGCTGAATCTATCCCAGCTAACGATTGATCTTGCTCCTGAGGAAGATCTTGATGATCAGGTCCTTCTGGTTGACGCGTCGAGGTAAATGTGACAGCACAACCGATTTCACCTGATACCAATCATCAACCCCTTCCAGATAACCTGCCTGCTTATCTGCGAATATTCCGATTGTTGACAATTTACTCCAGTATTGGGGTGGTTTTCTTTTCGTTAATATACAGACAAACACAGGCCTGGCAATTATTACTGGCTGCGATCTTCTTGTTTATCTCCTGCCTGATTTCGCTAGTTGGATATCGTCAGGCAAAGACAGCCAGCAATCATCTGGTAAATTTCATTGTTTTTATAGGATTCACGTTTGCATATTCCTCCCTGCTACTGGTGTTGAGCCACGCAGAGGGATATCTTCTGGTGATCAGCCTCCTGGCATTTATTCCGGCATGCTTTGTAATACACAAATCCTGGAGCCACCGCATTATCTATATTGTAATATTCCTTCTGATTTCATTCATCCTCAGCAGAATTCCTATCATCGAACGTTATGATATCGATTCTTCGCCACAGATAAGTATTTTTCTGTTCGTAATCATCTTGTTTGTCGTCCTGCAAGGTGTATGGTTGCTAGGCCGAAATATTAAAATAAAAACGATCAAAGCCAGGCTTCTGATCTCGTTTGTTATGATTGCAGTCATCCCCTTGATAATTATCACTGGTGTAGCTACTTCGTTCGTGATCCGGGCTACCGAGAAGAGTGCTCTCGATTTGTTAACTGTAGTGGTAAATCTCAAGGAGATTGCTTTACATACTTGGATTGATGATCTTACACAAACGGTTCGCCAGGAAGCAACTCTAGCTGCTGAGTATAGCCCGTTACTCGATCTCTTGGAGGCAGCTCCTGGAGAGGCCGATTTCGAGGCATATAGACAAGAAGTTCAGAACCAATTAGTGCTGGCGCTCAATGCACAGAATGACATACGAGAGTACCTGATACTCGATCAGGAAGGCCTGGTTCTTCAATCCTCAAATCCAATCCATGCAGGCATCCTATGGGGAGATATTCCGGGTTTTAGCAAAGCGGCTAACAGCCAATCGGCATACACTATCACCGAATTACCCGATCTTGGTGAAAGGGTATTGCAAATCACCTTACCAATCCAAAACGACGATAACGAACCTGCCGGTTTCTTTGTTGGTATTGCAGATATGAGGCGGCTCTCCCAAATCATGAGCGATGGCGATATTTTGGGAGAAACAGGAGAAGTCTATCTGGTAGCATCCGATTTGACATTGTTGACTGGTTCGAATTCGACTGAAACCATCACAAGCGATCCGAAAATATTAACCCTTGGGGCACTAGATGCCATTCTGGGAAAACAAACTGGCAGGGACAGTTACGAAAATGCAACCGGGACGGAGATCTTTGCCGCTTACAGCTGGCTTGATGATCTGGACATAGCCATATTTGCCGAGCAGAGTCGCTCCGAGGTATTTTTACCGGTTATCAGCACCACATTAATCATCTCAGCTGTATCTATCTTACTCATTGCCGGTGCGGTTTTCTTTGGGCTCTCCATCTCAAACTCGATCGGGAAGCCTTTGGCAGAGCTCACCTCAGTCAGTAAAAGAATAGCGGGCGGCGAGCTAGATTTGGAAGCCGCTGTGGATGAACGCCATGATGAGATCTCCGAGCTGGCTGAGGCTTTCAATAAAATGACCCAGCAACTGCGCATTTTCATCAGCAGCCTGGAGAGGCGCGTGCAGGAACGCACTTATGAGCTTGAGGAACGAAACACTCAGCTAATTGCTGCTTCTCAATTAGGGAACTCAGTTACATCTTTTCTAGATATGGATGAGCTGGTCCAACAAGCCGTCAACTTAATTCAAGAGAAGTTCAATCTATATTATGTAGGCTTATTCCTGCTGGACGAGACCCATAACTGGGCAACCTTAAGAGCCGGGACAGGACATGCCGGGCGGGTAATGCTCGAACGAGGGCATCGGATTAAGGTTGGAGATGGCATGATCGGCTGGTGTATACAGAACACACGCGCCCGCATTGCCCTCCAGGCCGATGAAGATACTGTTCGTCTGGCTACTCCAGACCTACCCGAGACACGCTCCGAAGCAGCGATCCCACTTCGCTCGCGCAGCCTGGTCATTGGTGCATTGACCATTCAAAGCAACCACTCCAATGCATTTGACCAGGCTATGATTACGATCTTCCAGACAATGGCAGACCAAATCGCGATTGCCATTGACAATGCCATGTTGATTGACCAGGCTCAGAAAGCAATCGAGGCTACCCGGCAGGCATACGGCGAGCTGAGTCACAAAGCCTGGTTGGAACAAATCAGCTCAAAACAGGTAAAAGCCGTGTGTAATGAGCACGGGGTAGCAATCACGAACCATATAGAGAGCAATGGTGGCTACGGGGCTCCTGATATATCCCGCAACGGAGATGGTGAGGTTTATTTGCCCATCAAGGTCAGGGGCTCAGTCCTAGGATATCTCAAAGCCCATAAACCCGCAGCTTCAGGCACGTGGACGGATGATGAGAAAGAGATGTTGAGTACCCTAACAGAGCAGCTTGGTGCTGCCCTGGATAGTGCCCGGTTGTTCGAGGAAACTCTTACCAGAGCGGAACAAGAGCGAACAATCGGGTATATTGCCAGCCGGGTTCGGGAAACATTGGATATTGAGACGGTATTGAAGACTGCTACTCTTGAGATGCAGAAAGCTCTTGATCTGGAAGAAGTAGAAGTTCGGATGAACCAGAATATATTTCAGGATCAAAGGAAATGAATAATCCAAGGCGCGGGTTGAAAGTCTCCACCAAGCTAAATCTGGTTTTCCTGCTAAGCCTGCTGGTCATCACTGGCGTTCAGACCTGGCTACGCTCTAACACAAACCAGCAAATTGCATTCTTCGTATCCATTTTACTGACCCTGGCAGCGTTTGGCATTTTATGGGTTTTCACCCATAGGGTTGTGGCTCGTTCCCTCAACCAGATCATACGAGTTGTTGAACGCTGGCGGACCGGCGAATTATCTGCCCAGGTAGACCTAAACACCCGTGATGAGTTCCAACAGCTTGGAGATGCATTCAACCACCTTTCCACAGAGCTCAACCAGTCTTTGAAGGGTCTTGAAAAGACGGTCGCTGAACGAACTATAATTCTGCAAAGACGGGCACGCCAGCTTCAAGCAGCCGCCGAAGTGGGTCGAGCAGCTGTGACAATCCGTGACCTGAATATTCTTCTACCCGAAGTGACTCGTCTGGTTAGTATTCGTTTTGACGTCTATCATGTTGGCATTTTTTTGCTTGATGAAACCGGTGAGAATGCGGTTCTAAAAGCTTCGAATAGTGAGGGTGGAAACCGGCTATTACTCGAACAGCATAAGCTGAAGGTTGGCACGCAGGGCATCGTTGGTTTCGTTGCCGGCCGTGGCGAACCGAGAATATCCTTAGATGTTGGATCGGATTCAATCCACTTCAAAAACCCTCACCTCCCAGAGACTCGCTCTGAGATCGCATTACCCCTGAGCGTGGCAGGTAAAATATTAGGCGTCCTGGATGTCCAAAGTACGAGAGCCAACGCATTTTCAAACGAGGACGCATCCATCCTGCAGATCGTAGCCGACCAAATTGCCATTGCCATCGATAATGCCCATCTTCTGGCTGAAAGCCGTCATGCCCTGGAGGTCTCCCGCAGGGCGTACGGTCAGCTTAGCCAGGAAATTTGGGCAAAATTCCTAAAATCTCGCCCTGACCTGGGATATTTCACCAATAAAGAAGGAATTGCAAAAGAGCGGCATTCCTCTGGGGAATATCCAGAGCTTTCGATCGCATGCCAGACTGGGCAAATCATCCAGGCTGAGAACAACTCCCTGGCAGTTCCCATTAAGTTACGTGACAATGTAATCGGCGCCTTCAGGTGTCAGAAAGGCATTTCTCAAGGTGATTGGACCCAAGAAGAGATTGAGCTATTGCAATCCATTACGGATCAAGTGAGCATCGCTTTAGAGGCTGCCAGACTATACGAAGACACCCAGAGAAGGGCTGAGCGCGAGCGTCTGACCGGGGAAATCACTGCTAGATTGCGCTCTTCCAATGATCCGAATGAGATCATGCAGATTGCAGTGAAAGAGTTACGCAAAGCTTTATCGGTCAGTCATGCTCAAGTACTTTTAACCAACAATTCGGAGAATGCAACAATGCCAGTAATTCAAGGGAATGGTAGTGAGCCTGCGTAATCGTACACAGGAGAGCACGCTGCGTGGCACATAATCCGATGCTTACCCGATTGAGTAGCTTATTATCAGAGTTGGAACATGACGGTGAAAGCTCTGCAATAAAGCATATCCCTGGTCAGCCGGGCTGGACCTGGGAATGCAACGCGGGTAGGCAAATTACTTTCTGTAGCCCTGAAGTCAAATATATATTGGGTATTGCGCCAGACGAATTCATCGGCAAACACATCGATAATTACCGCCTGACGCCCGAGTCAGCCCAATTATTGAGAAATGCTTTCCACAATGGTCATAATCCCAAGGAGATCAACGTACAATACATCACAAATCACGGTGATATCCTGCCCGCCACGATTACGATCCAGCCCCTGGTAGACTCCCCGGGAAAATCAGACATCTCCCCCTGGAATGGATTCGTGCAGATTATCGCTGAATCTACAGAACCAGACCAGCATCCTTCCAGTCTTCCTGCCGCATCTGAGCCGGACACTTCGCCTTTCCCGTCTGGTCTGCCTCCTATGTCCACAAGTCGTGGAAAACCACTCGGTTACCTGGCTCATCAGGATAAAATCCTACCCGCAGAAAAACCCCTAACCGAGATTGGAAAAGAAAGTATCCAATACAAGCGATTGCTCTACTCGCACGCTGGAGAGGATGAGCCAGCCACAATTGCCGTCCCAGCACAATTACACGATAATTCTGCAAATCTGGTTCTGGAGTTTATCGACTCGCAATCATCCCGGCAGTGGAGTGAAGATGAGTTGGCCTTGGTTGAACAGGTCACCGATCAACTTACCCTGGCTTTGGAAAATGCCCAATTATTCAGGCAGACCCAAATTCAGGCTGAAGAACTCAATCTTTTACGGCAGGTTTCGCTAGAACTCGCTCGCGAGCAATATGATCTGAAGTCCGTGATGGAGATTATTATTCGCCGGGCGACAGAGCTACTTGACTCCGAGACCGGTGCAATCTGGCTGTGGTCCGACTCCGAAGAGCAGCTAATCTTACAAAGCGCCTACTCGGCTGGGAATTCTGCCAGGGATCTCTCAAAAATTGAAATAAATGACGAGCTGCACCGGATAGCCTTCCAAAACAGAAAAGCCCAAACGGTAAACAACTACCTGAGGTGGGGAGAATCGACCGATCTGCCAGCGGTTGGATCCCCAGTTCCCGCGATTGTCGTACCATTAATCTGGCAAACTAAAGGTATAGGGGTTTTATTACTCACACGTGACGACCAGGCGTTTCAATTCACCCCAAATGAGCGTCACTTGATAGAGCTTTTGGCAGCCCAGGCTGCAGCGGTCATCCAGAACGCTACCTTATTCGATCAGACTCAGAAGGCTCTGGAAGAAACCGACCTTCTTTACAAAGCAAGCGCTGAGCTGAACGCCAGCATGTCGTATCGCGATATATTAAATGTTTTGAGAAATTACACGATACTCGGCAATCATTCCAGCGAGGTAACAATCAACCTATATGATCGTCCCTGGTCTGATGCCGATTCACCAGAATGGTACGATCAGATCGCTCAATGGACGCCGGGGAAAGACAGCCAACAGAATCCCGTGCGCCAACCTATCAATACGATCCCGTCTGCAGAAAAGCTACTCTCTGCTCGCTCGATCACAATCATAGAGGATGTGACGGCTGATACCAGATTAAACCAGACCTCCCGCAGGTTTTTCACCAACCATCACAAAGCTCAAAGCTTAGTTTTTACACCACTGGTAACCGCCGGCCAATGGCTTGGTCATATCACTGCAATCTACCCACAGTCCACTCGCTTTATGGAGACCGCAATTCGTCGCCTGGCAACCCTTTCCGGACAGGCTGCAATCGCCGTTCAAAACCTCCGGCTTTTGGATGAGACCCGGCGCCGCGCAGACGAGCTCCAGACCGCTGCTGAAATTGCGCGAGACACAACAGGCACGCTATCCCTCGATATTTTGCTCAGCCGAACTGCGGAGCTCATCCGGGAACGGTTTAAGCATTACCACACCGCTATTTTCCTAACAGACGAAAATGGAAGATTTGCATACCCCAGCGTACTGAGCAATATTTCCTCAAGAGAGCTGATCCAGCATCAAGTCAAAGTACCGGTCGGATCGAACACAGTCATAGGGTACGTTACCCAGGTTGGTGAACCTTTATTGGTGAATGATACCAGCCAGGATCCACTCCACCTGCCCGATCCACTACTACCGGATACGCGGGCAGAGGTTGGCATCCCACTCAAGATTGGCGAGCGTGTAATTGGTGCTTTGGATGTCCAATCCAGCCGGGTGAACGCGTTTACTCCCAATGATATCTCCGTGCTGCAAATTCTTGCAGACCAGATCGCAGTTGCCGTAGAGAACGCTCGCTCTTATCAAATCTCTCTGGAAGCAATGGAAGAGATGCGCAAAGCCGACCAGCTTAAAAGCCAGTTCCTGGCGAATATGAGCCACGAACTTCGCACACCGCTCAACTCGATCATCGGTTTCTCTCGAGTAATTCTGAAGGGCATTGATGGACCGATCAATGAAACGCAAGAACAAGACCTGGAAGCAATCTATGGTTCCGGACAGCACCTGCTAAACTTGATCAACGATATCCTGGACTTATCCAAAATCGAAGCCGGAAAAATGGAGTTATCTCTTGTCGACCAGGTCCAGGTGGACGACCTCATTCACAGCATTCTTTCTACTGCCAGCGGGCTGGTAAAGGATAAACCGATAGAGATCGTCTGCGAGATTCCGCCGCGGTTGCCCAACGTAAGAGCAGATCCATTGAAAATCCGCCAGGTACTGCTCAACCTGGTTTCAAATGCAGCCAAATTTACAGATCAAGGCTCCATCACTATTCGAGCCGAAGAAATGACTGGTGATAGTGATACGAGATATATGAAAGTCAGTGTGATTGACACTGGACAGGGCATCTCGATTGAGGATCAGAAGAAATTGTTCTTGCCGTTCTCGCAGGTTGATGCCTCACCAACCCGAAAAACCGGTGGTAGCGGTCTGGGGCTTTCTATTTGCCGGCACCTGATCGAGATGCATAACGGGCAGATTGGTGTGAAAAGCGAGGTTGGGATGGGCAGCACCTTTTATTTCACAATTCCTACCACGGACTAAAACTTACAAGATCAGGATACCAATCATTCTCAAAAGTAGCACGGAGGTAATTTTGTTGGCAAAATTTTTAGTTGAATGCCTTGATTGCGGGCATCAAGAAATCTACATGCCATTGTCCACACAATGCCCGAATTGCGGGAGCCAGTGGCGTGAAGCGCGGTACGATTTGAGATCCCTGGGAGTAACTTTGCCAGAATTGATCGCCTCCCGTCCTTTGGATATGTGGCGTTACCGTGAATTACTTCCTATAAATGAGTTCAACCCCTCCCTTTCAATGGGAGAAGGTGGCACCCCTTTGATCCATGCGGCAAATTTTGGGATGATGTTGGGCTGCCCTCACATCTATATCAAAGATGAACGGCGGGGACCCACCAATTCATTCAAAGACCGCCAGGCTGCCCTGGGTATTGCAGCAATGAAGGAAGCCGGGATCACAGAAGCCGTTATCGCCTCGACCGGTAACGTAGCAATCGCATATTCTGCCCACGCTGCCCGGGCAGGGATCAAATTGTGGGCATTTCTGACAAGCCTGGTTCCGCCTGAAAAGATGCGCGAGGTGGCAATATATGGAACACAGGTTGTAAAAGTCACTGCTTCATACGATCAGGTGAAAAAAGTAGCGGCAGAATTTGCCCGGCAACGCAACCTGTACATGGAGGCAGGCGCAAGGACGATACCTTCAGTTGAATCGATGAAGACAATTGCTTATGAGATCGCCGAACAGCTAACCGATCTCCTGGGTCCAGATTCCAAGCGCATGAATGGAAATAATTCTAAACTTCCCTGGCGCGTGCCTGATTGGTATTTCCAATCTGTCAGCGGCGGGCTGGGTCCTCTGGGTGTTCAAAAAGGATTCGCAGAGTTGAGGGCGATGGACCTGACCTATGAAATTCCTGGCATGGCAATCATCCAGGCGGAAGGATGCGCGCCGATGGTTTCTGCTTGGGAGCAAGATCTGCAGATCGCAGAACCCATTGCCGCACCGCAGACCCATATCACAACGCTGGCAACCGGCGATCCAGGACGGACCTATACACTGCTGTATCAACGCATGAAGGCAACCGGTAAAGGCATCTTCAAAAAGGTTTCAGATGAGGACACTTTTCGAACAATCCATGTCCTGGCAAAAATGGAAGGGATATCGGTCGAACCAGCTGCAGCCGTGGCATTTGCGGGTCTTATCCGCCTGGTACGGGCAGGGATGATAAAACCGGAAGAATTGATTGTAATCAATTGCACTGGGCATACGATGCCGGTTGAGAAAATGGTCCTGGGAGATGGATGGGCGCGCAGTGTCGATGTAGCATTTCCTAACCAGTCTGAGACGCCGCAAGAGGGCCTGGTAGCAGCTCTCAGCCGGATGAGTGACGACCGCTTCCCGCGGATCCTGATCGTGGATGATCACCCGGATGCTCGCCGCCTGATTCGGAGAATTCTACAAGCACAGGGTAATTACTCGATCCTGGAAGCGGGAAGTGGAAAAGAAGCAATCCAGATCAGTCAACGCGAGATACCAGACTTGATCATTCTGGATCTCATGATGCCTGAGATGGATGGATTCAGCGTCCTTGATTCATTGAAGGCAAATCCGGATACCGAATCCATCCCGGTGATTGTGGTTACCGCAAAGGAGCTAACCACAAAGGAACGTGAGCGCCTGCAAGGACAAATTCATGCCCTGATGCAAAAAGGCGAGTTTATGAACGATGAGTTCATCGAGGAGATCAATGAGCTCATCAAATGAGAACCAGCAAATAATTTGGATAGATATTTACTTAATTCATGGATGATACCCGACCAGCACCTCGAGAAAAACCGGGGAAGGCGATCATTAACTTGTTCGCTTCCGAAAAACGACGACCGAGTAGCCGCACCTATGGCGTTTTTGCTGCACTTACATCGGCAATGTTTTTTGGTATGACGCCAATATTTGGCAAACAGGCGATCTTATCCGGGTTATCGCCGTTCGGGGTAGTGGCTATCCGCACCTCATTGGCTTTTTTCTTACTTCTGTTAGTCATGCTGGTCTTCTACAGATCTTTCCTTTATATTTACCCGGCAGGTCTCCTGGGATGTTTGTTGGCTGGTTTGATTAATGGGATCGGATCATTGTTCTATTACAGCTCCCTGGGACGGATAGAAGCCAGTGTAGGACAGCTGCTTTACTCGCTATACCCCCTCTTTTTGCTGCTCTGGCTCACTTTAGACCAACAGCTTCCCAGCAAATTGACCCTTGTGCGTCTTGGTCTGGCTATTACCTCTGCCTACCTGCTGATCCATACCGGAGAGCAGCCCATTGATCTGGTCGGGGTTATTTTCATGCTGATAGCCTCTGCACTTTATGCGCTCCATATTCCAATCAATCAGCGTGTTCTACTTGATATGCCAGCCCCAACGGTCACCGCGTATACACTCATGGCAATGAGTATCGTTGTGGTTCCAACCTATTTCATTATGGGTAGCGGCGCTATCCCAGAATCTTCACAAACCTGGCTGCCGGTGCTGGGATTGACCCTGGTTACATTTTTCTCTCGCCTTACATTATTCCTGGGGGTAAAACATTTGGGGGG
>JBFYSV010000002.1:0-16075 GCA_041301185.1 Anaerolineae bacterium | reverse complement strand
CCAGCAGCCAGTAGAGCGGGACCGGGTAGGGCTTTACCTGGCGAGCATCCCACAATAGCCCCTCGTCGATGATCAACAAAGGAAGGGCGATGAAGCTGCTGTACGCCAGGGCATAGTAGGCAAGACCGAACGGAGCCAGGAAGAACTGCGGGGAGAGGATCATCGCGGTCAGGGCGCCGGTGAAGATCAGCCCCTCGGTCAGGCTGATGCCGGCGGAGAAGAAGTACAGCTCGGAGAAAGCGGGGTGCAGTTTGCGGATCACCCACCAGGAGACGATTGCCAGGGGGAGATAATCGCCTTGGGCCAGGATGAACGAAGCCAGGGTTTGCGGGTGGACCCCGCCGATGCCCTGACCAGTCACCGTCAGGCTGGCCTCGAAGAGCATGCCGAACAACCAGACCAAGAAGATGTAAAGGACCGGAGCCCACTGCCTTGGGAGGGAGATTACCTTCCGGATATTGTAGCGCCGGTTTGCCCAAAGGCCGATGAGCAGCAGCGCATATAAAACCAGCTCGGAAAACCAGTACGGCGACCTGATCTGCGAGCCTGCCAGGAGATTGAGGAGATAGAAAACCAGGCCCAGCCCGATCCAGACCGGCACAAACCAGATGCCTTTTCCAGAGATCGCATCTGGCCTGGCGGATTTGCTCGGGTTATCCATAGGATCAGCTCTATCAGATCGGGGAAATAGCCTGGCAAGCCGGGTGTGATTCAGCCAGATTGCGGACCACACCCGGCTCTGTATTTTAGTTCGATGGCATTGGCTACCGGTCGATCGGTTTGCCGGTCCAGCGGTCGTGGCTGGCCCAGAAGGGGCACAGCGGGCAGTTCTCGCCGGTGGGGTAATCCACGCCTTCTTCGTGCGGGCAGCCGATAATCCGGTCCGCCAGCACCACCCGCTGCACACCTTCGACTTTGAGATAGGTTAGCATCTCGGCACGCACAGTCGCATCGGCGCGGATATCACCTGCGGACGAGTACCACTTGCGCACGCGCAGCGGGGCATTCTCGTCGGCAGAAAGCACGATGCTGACCACGGCTTTAGTGGCGCGCTGGTCATCCGGACCGTAGAAAGCCAGGGTAGCAGCCGGAAATAGTTCCGCCCGGGAATCAGCCTTGGGAGGTGCTTTTCGCTTTTTGGATTGCGAGCCAGCCATACCTACTATTCTACCAATTACTGCGCCGTCCAGCCACCGTCAACCAGCAGGATATGCCCGTTAACCATACCCCCCGCCGGGGAAGCCAGGTAGATGACGGCAGCCGCCACATCGCTGATCTGGCCGACTTTGCCGATCGGCAGGCGGTCCAGGACGGTTTTCAAGAAAGCCGGGTTATCCAGGCGCTTGGCGGTGCCGGGGGTATAGATAAAGGTCGGCGCGACGGCATTTACGGTGACACCCCGGGCAGCCCATTCCAGCGCCAGGACCTGGGTCAGCGAGTTGACCCCGCCTTTGGTGGCGCAGTACACAGCATGGTTGCGGATACCCACCATGCTGGCTTGCGAGCTCATGTTGATGATCCGCCCGTGACCTTGCGCCAGCATAATCCGCCCGGCAGCCTGGCAGCAGAAGAACAGGCCTTTCAGGTTGACCGCCATCATCTCATCCCAATCGGCCTCGGTCACCAGCTCTGCGGGGTGGTTGGCGCCCAGCCCGGCGTTATTGACCAGGATATCCAGGCGACCGAAACGATCGTGGACCGCCTTGAATGCGATCTCGATCTGCTCCAGATCGGTCACGTCCAGCTCCAGAGCTTCGGCCTGGCCGCCTTCGGCATGGATCTCGTTGATGAGCTGCATCAGGGGAGGCACGCTGCGGGCAGCTGCCACTACGGTTGCCCCGGCGTTTGCCAGGGCTCTTGCCAGCCCGTAACCGATGCCCATACTGGCGCCGGTGACGAAGGCTACCTGGTTATCAAGGCGGAAATTGGGATAATCCATGCTATTCTCCCGGGTGTTCTGGCTGGTCGTGCTCGTGGATAAACTCTTCCACCAGCTGGATTGCATCGTGGATAAAGCCGGGGCACAGGGTGCTGAAGAGCCCGTCTTCTTTGGCTTTCTCTAACTGCACGGGATCGCGCAGGTTAGCGCCGAGCAGCTCGCGGCACTGGGTAGTGCCGTGCTGGGCAGCGAAGCGGTCCATGAATTCTGCTGAGAGGGCGTAGATGAGTTCTTTGTGGGGGGGAACTTCGGCATCGTCATCCCAGTAATGCAGCCCGAGCACCATCAGCGCTCCGCTGACCGCGCCGCAGACCTGACCGCTGCGCCCCACTCCGCCCCCAAAGCAGCAGGCGATTCTGCGGGCTTCTTTTTCAGTCAACCCGTAGCGAGTGGCGAAGGCTGCCAGGACTGCCTGACCGCAGCCGTAGCCGCCTTCGATATGCTGATCGGCGATTTGGATTTGTTGTGTGATTTGGATGGTTTGTGACATTGTGTGGCCTCGTTGTGTGATGATTGGGTTGGTTGATATGGGTGTGGCAAAGATCTGCCTCCACCCTGGCCCTCCCCCCGCGGGAGAGGGTTAGCTACAAGGTCTGCGGGAGTTTTACCAGGCGCACCAGGAACGCGCCGTGCACCGCCCCGACGGCTGCCCCGGCGAGAAGGATGCTGACCCCCAGCGCCAGGGCAATCTGCCCGGGCGGGGTGTCTGCCTGGATGCTTCCCGTGGCAGCAAAGATCAGCGGCATGCCCAGCGCCCAGGCCAATGCGTTGGCGGGGATCCAGACCCCGGCATTGGGCACAGCCTGGCGCAGAGTGCGCCACTGGAAGAAGGACAGGATCACACCGGCGACCGCGCCGGCACCGGCTGCCACCAGAAGAATGAGAGCCAGGGGCGGCTCTTGCACCGGCTGACCGCTCGCCTGGGCGCCCATGTCCATCAGGGTGAAGGGTAGAGAAACCAGGAACCAGGCAGCCAGTGCGCCGGCTATGGTGGCAAGCAGCCACGCCCGGCGGGTCAGCGCCGGGCGATCACCCGCCTGGAAGTACGGCGCCATCGCCCACCACTGCGCCTGCCCAACGATTGTGCCCTCGATCACTCCCGTAGCGGTCATCAGCAAGAACTGCGCCAGGCTGCCTGCCGGGCTGCGCGCCTCCCCGAACAAGGCGATGACGGCGTACCCCGCGGCAAAGGTCAAGCCCAGGCCGAGCAGCTCGCCCAGAGCGTTGGCAGCCACCCAGCGGTACCATAGGATGATTTTGGGGTGAGCGTTCATAGCTTGCTTTCAGGGGCGCGAGCAAAGTAGCCAGCCTTCGTAATCGCCAGCCGGTCCAAATCCATGGCCCAATAATGGACGCGATCCTGGTACCTTAGCCCGAGCTTCTCCAGGACGCGGCGCGAGGCGGCGTGATCCGGGTGGACCAGCCCGATGATCGCCTGCAGGCCGTAGCGGGTAAAACCAGCCTCCAGGCAGGGCAGGGCGGCCTCGGTCGCCAGGCCGCGACCCCAATGAGAGCGCTTGAGCAGGTATTTGATCTCGGTCTCGTCCGTTTCGTCCAGCACGCCCAGTCCGCACCAGCCCACCAGCTCGGCGCTCAGGCGGTCTTCCACGGCGTACCAGCCAAAGCCGTGCGTGTCCCAATCCAGTTGCTGGCGGTCGATAATCCGCTGGACGCTCTCCGGGGGGTATGGATCGGTGCGCGGCATATAGCGCAGCACCTCCCGGTCGCTGAGGATGGCGCACAGCGGCTCAAAATCTGCCGGGCTAAAGCCGCGCAAGATCAAACGCGGCGTGTCGAGGCTGGAGATGTTCATCCGGTGAGGGTGTCCCTGGATACGGCAGTGGGCAGACGGGTCAGGTGAATGGGGTTGTAGCGATAGACAATCCAGATGACCAGCAGTAGGGTCAGGGCAGGCCCAACCCAGGGGTAGGCGCTGCTCGCCAGGTAAAGGTTGGTGACCGCCTGGGTGGTATGGAAGAGAATTACCACCAGCAGGCTGCCGCGGGTGTTGTTGAAGATCCAGGTGTAGAGCACGCTGGTCAGGGTGATTCCGACCAGGAACCAGGCGAAGCCGGTAAAGTCGAAGGCGGCTCCCGGCACCCACAGGCGGGGGAGGTGCCACACGCCCCAGATCAAGCCCAGGATCAGGCTGGAGAGGAGAGCCGTGCGGTGGGCTTGCAAGCGGGGCAGGGCGAAACCGCGCCAGCCGATCTCTTCGCCCAGCGAGCTGCCGAAGAACTGGATGATGAAGATCAGCGGCAGGAGAGCCAGGAAGCCAACCTGCATGGCTTCGGGCGGGAGGGGGAACTGGGTGGTGACCGGCGGGTTGCTGAAATCCGGCGGGGCAGCCCCCAGCAGCTGGCTGATCCCGCTGCTCAGCAGAGAGAGCAGGGCGGGCCAAAGCAGGGCGAACAGGTACCAGCCCAAACCCACCCGCCAGACGAGCAGCCGGCTGAGCAGCAGGCGGGTTGCCCGCCGCCCATCCCGCCACAGGGTGACCAGGATCGCCACCAGGCCAGGCGCCCAGGCGCCGAGCAAGCCGCCCAGGGTGGCGGGAAAGCTAAAGGGCAGCTGCCCTTGCATAGCGAGGGCAGACAGGATCCACAAAGGCCAGCTAACCGCGAAGGTCAGGATGAAGTAGATTGCCAGCGAATGGCGTTTTGAAGGGAGGATGAGCGGTTTCTGCATCGTCAAGCCTTTACTTGATGAGCGGGTAGAGCGTGTGCCAGACGATATCTGCCCAAAAGTGGACCCCGATTGCCGCCACCAGCCCATCCCGGAAGGACAGCCCGCCAGCAACCAGCCCCAGGATGCCGTTCAGCAAGAGCAGCTCCGCCAGGATAGCGGGCGGCAGCTCCGCCGGGGTAGCCACGCCCACCAGCAGGGTGGCGGTGGCGATGTGGCTGAGGGCGAAAGCCAGGGCGGCGATCAGGTTGGCAATCCACAATGCCAGGCGGGTGGCTTGCCAGCGGCGGAGCAGCAGGTTGAGCAGGTACGCCCAGAATCCCAGGACAAAGGAGCGGAAGAGGATCTCCTCGCCGATGCCGGCGGTGAAGGAGGCGATCAGGGATAGGGGGAACTCCGGATGGGCAAATCCCCCCCAGTCCTGGGCGGGAGCTAGCGCAGCCCGGATGGCTGGCGTGAACAGGCGGTCGACCAGGACGATGATCACGCCCACCAGAATGCCAGCTACCAGAGGCCAGACCAGCCAGCTCTTCCAGCCGGCAGCCGGGCGGTAGGTGCCGGGCAATCCCAGCCGGCGGGCAAATCCCAGGCCTGCCAGCCCGGCGACGCCGTACACCACCAGGATGATAGCCGCGTTTACCAGACCGAGCACCCATTGGGGCACATCTGGCGCGCTGGGCTGGTCCCCGGGGATTTGCATGGCCTGGACCGGTGCGATGAGATAGTATATGAACGCCAGGATGGCGTAGATGGCAACCAGTCCGAGCAATATCCTGGTCTGTTTTGCATTGTCTGGGTTCAGCGGTTGTTCTGCATTCACACTCACTTGAATTGCTCCTCGACGAACAGCCTGACCAGCATGGTAACCGCCGGGATCAGGATGGAAACAAACACGGTGCGTAATTGGGTGGTGTTGTAAGGTGCCGGACGTGCTGGTGGATGGCAGAAGTCAGGCGGGTGCTGGCAAACGAGACGTAGACTGTCCAGGTGAGCAATCCGAACATGACGCAGGTGGCGATGACCCAGTAGACCGGCAGCCAGCGCAATCCACTCTCCGACATTCCCCAAGAAAATGACTGGATGCCGAGCAGAATCCCCACCAGGATTGCCACAATTTCGTGCCAGACTGGAATGGTGCTGGCTTGCGCCAGTAACTGGTGATAGCTTTGTTCGTCGAGATCGACCAGTGGGCGGAAGGCGGCTACTACCTCCTCCCCCATGCGGGAAAGCAAGGGGGCAATGGCGAGCACATAGATGATCACAACCGGCTGGACCAGCAGATTCCGCCATAGCCCGCTGCGGATGACCTCGAGCTGGATGCCGTCCAGGGCGGCGAAAATAAAGGGCAGGGAGAGCAAGATTACCGCGAGGATGATGAGGAAGGCGCGGGGGTGAGGCCGGGAGATGGTGCGGTCGAACAGGGACAGTGGCAGTTCCATGAAGGTAACCCCACTAATTGTAGATGATTATGTTGGGAGATTCAAGACCCGATGTGTCATTCCGAACCCCTGAGGGGCGAGGAATCCCTGAAATGGTTATCTTACGATGGGCGAAAAAGGGATTTCTCGTCGCTTCGCTCCTCGAAATGACATTGGCTGTAGTGAGATTGCTTCGTCGCTGCGCTCCTCGCGATGGCAGCTTACATCGCGTACTTAGAGCGCCAGAGGCTGGTGAAGGCATCCGCGTTGGCAGGGACCTCGGCGCGGATGGCGGCGGTTGAGTCCTGGATGAGCTGGGGATTGACCGGGTTCTGGACGAAATACTCGGTAATCGCTTCCAGCATCTGCTCGGCAGGAGTTTCGGAATTGAGGCCCAGCTTTGCGAAAAGCTCACTAATTTTTTCATCGACGAAATCGGGCAGTTCTGGCTCCTGCATGATGACCAGCGTCACCGAGATCATCGAGAGATAATGCTGGATATCTTCGTTGGAATAGCGTTTGGTCAGCTCGGCGATGCGCTGATCCTGGGTGAGGGGCTCGGCATACTGTTCCAGGCTGGTGATGCGCCGCGGCGCGGTAGCGGAGGAGCGTTGGGCGGGGTGCAGGGCGATGGCAGGCAGGGAAAGCCTCCAGCGGGCAAAGGCTGCCAGGATGTCTGGGTCTGAGCGCCAATCGGAGCGGGCGAGCCGGGCGCTGGCGGGCAGAGCGGCGTTGCCAACCACATGCCAATCTGGGGAGGGAACCTCCACCAGGGCGGGGCGCAGCAGGGATTCCAGGATTTGGGGCAGCTCGACCATCGAGACTCCCTGCAAGACCAGGCGGCGCAGGGTTTGGGTCAGGATACTTTGCGTATAGATATCCGGGAAGGCATTGTAGATCGCCTTGACCAGCTCGGGCGAGTTCTTGGCGATCTCCTCCAGCCACACGCCGACTGCCAGGTTGTGCACCAGGCACCACGGGCGGGAGCGCAGGGCGTGCCCCAGGCACAAAGCCAGGTATTCAATTCCGGTCCAGGTGGTGTAGCCCTTCTCGGAGGGCGGGGCTTCATCGCCCAGGCTCACCAGGCTGCACAGGCGCCCATCCAGCGGGTGGAGCACCGCCTGGGCGCTGACGTTCATCATCTCCAGGGTCTGCGGGGCGGCATCCACCAGGACCTTACCCGGGGGTAAGGCGGGATAGGGCAGGCTGGGCAAGCCGTTTATCCGGAAGGAGAAGTGCCGTTCGGGTTCGTCGCCGACTGCGAACTCCAGCGGAGGAAGATTCAACCCCAGGTCGGCAAAGATCTGCTGGCTTGCCTGGTTGAAGGCAGCGGTCGACTGGCTGGTCAGCCCCAACGTGGAAATGGCTGCCAGCTCTGAGGCGGGATAGCGCAAATCTTCCAGGGTGTACGCCTTGAGGAGATGGCGCGGCAGGCAAAGCTCCAGGGTGGGCGGCAGCAGGGCTGAAATAGCGGCCTCGGCAGCCTGGGCTGGTTTCGCCCGGCGGTTTTCCAGCAAGAGCGGGGGCAGGCGCACGTCCCCGCCCAGGGGCAGATGGACCATGAGGAGCTCGCTCAGGACTGCCTCCAGCCAGGCGGTCTTCAGGCGGGCTATGCCGGGTGCAGTTTGAGACCAGTGCGTCTGAAGCTCCCGCACCTGAGGTTCGTCCAGGAGTAACTCGGGGTGCTCACCCAGGATGGCGTGGCACAGGCCTGCCAGATATTGGATGGCTGCCTGGAGGGTTTCCGGCTCGCTCTCCCGGAAGGCTTTCTCCACCCAGCCGGGGATAGCCGGACCGCCCTCGCCGGGCTCCAGCAAGCGCCCGCTTTGGACTGCCAGCAGGCGGTTTTCCATGCCGGGCGGGCTGGATAGGGTTTGGCTGTTGACCTGCAGGGCGAGTAAAGCCGCACGGTGCTCGCCGGGAATGCCCGCCTGGAGGCTGACCCGCGCCTGAGCTGGCAGGCCGATCTCTGAGAGCACCCGGCTGGCAGCGTTCTCGACTGCTGCAACCAGCTCGGCTTGCCCGCCGCTGGCCTGGATGGACTCCTGCAAGTGGGCTTCTATCCAGACGGTGATTTCTGTTGGGGATATATCAGTGTTTTGCATGCGGGGTACCTCCTGATCGCTGGCGCTATTCGGCGGGTGGTTCATCGCCTGCTGGTCCCGAGCTGGACTCTGCGGCAGTAGCTTCCTCGGAAGATGGCTCTGCTGAGGGCGGGAACTCGGTCAGCACTTCTTGGGCGGCAAGCACGGCAACCTGGGGCAGGTGGGGTGCGATCAAACGGCTCAGGAGCGGGCGCAGGCTGGCATCCTGGCAGACCAGAACAGAACGGCCAAATCTGGAATCGGCCTCATCTGCCTGTTCATCTGCTGTGGAGGGTTGAACCAGCAAGTCCTTGATCCTGGCTACCAGGCGGTCTTGATCCGGATCGGGCAGCAGCAGATATGCTTGCCCGTTATGAGCCTGTACATAACCAGACAGCTCATTTTCCAGATCGGTAGGGAGCAAGATGCGGTTTGCAGATGGGGTATTGCCGGGCAGGTAAGGGCGCAAGGCGATGCGCAGCCGGATGGCGATACCGGGGAGGCTGGTATCGCTGAGGGGTATTTCCAGGAAGGTTGTCAGGATCTCGGCTGGCTTATTGACCGGCACCCTATCCCGGACCAACTCCAGCAAAACTTGCTGGAAAGCCAGTAAGGAAGCGTTGTCTTGTAACAGGCGGCTGGCGGCAAGGAAATGGGTAGCGCTGATTTTTTGCCAATCAGCCAGAAGCAGGCTCACGGCTTGCAAGCTCATGAAGCGATCCAGGTTGTAGGTAATGGCAGTTTTTAAATGATTGGCGACCGGGTAATAGCCTGGATCTTTGACAGCCTGCAAATTTGAATTCAGCTTGAATAGACTCCGCTCAAGGGCAACTTGCTGCCCGTCGATGAGAATACAGTACTCGTCCGGTGCAAGCGAATCCGGTTCGAGGCGGATATGCACGCCCGGGATGACCACGCCGTAATCCTGGTACAGATCCCGGCGGATGAGGTCAATTCTGAGCAGCAAGTCCCAATCCTGGCTGGGACCGGGGGGGAGCAGGTTGCTGCCCAGCGCGATGGCGATCCGGTTAGCGACCGGGTTGCCGGTGTAGGTAACGTTTAAGCGGTAGATCTCGCCCAGGTAGTCGTCCAGGGATTGGCGCACTGCTTGCAAGCCGGCCACACTCTGGCTGCCGGTTTCAACTGCCTGTTCCAGGAGTATGCCCAGCGCTTCGTCCACCCGCCAGTAATCGGGGACGGAGCGCAAGGATTTGCGCAGGCAGTCTGAGATCGCCAGCCAGGTATCTTCCCGGCCTTGAGCCTGGAACAGGCTGGCAGCCTGCTCAAAAAGGGCGGCTGCTTGGGGCAGGCTGGTCTCGGGCTGCTCGCTTGACAGCGAGAGGTGGGCGTAGAACAGCATGCAGTGGATATCCGGCAGGTCTTGCTCTTGCCCCAGGTGCTGGGCGAACTCTGCCCGCTGCTCCAGCAGGGGCAAGGCAGCCTGGAACTCGTCCTGCTGGAGGTGTGTCTCGGCAGTTTGCTGCATGTTTTGCAAGGCTTTATCCAGACCGAGGCGCGCCTCGGGGATCAGCGCTTCGTAAGCCAGGAGGGCATGGTAAGCCTGGGCGGCTTCCCCCCAGTGACCGGTGTTCAGGTACAGGCGCGCCAGACTGACCCGCGCTCCCAGGCGGGCATTGGTGACCAGCTCGGCTGGCATGCCGGCATGCTGGCTGCCCTCCAGCCACTCCAGCTGGTTGAGCAGCTCCGCTTGCGGGGTGAGCCTGGATCCCTCCACCACCTCTACCTGGGCTTGCATCTTGCGGCTGACCTCCTCCAGGATGCTGATCGCCTGGGCGCCGTGCGGCAACGGATCCATCAGCTTTTGCAAGATGGGGATATCCCCGAGGATGCAGTCGTTCAGCTCGCGCTTATTATTTGCCCTGCCGACCGCCTCCTGCAGGATGCGCTGCGCTTCGGGAAGAT
The DNA here is from genome assembly GCA_041301185.1 of Anaerolineae bacterium. GTDB lineage: Bacteria > Chloroflexota > Anaerolineae > Anaerolineales > UBA4823 > JAQBDA01. The sequence goes on along the minus strand of JBFYSV010000002.1, from coordinate 6,026 downwards.
CAACGCCTTTTACCAGCAGGGCAAAGCCCAGGTAGGCGTACGATTCAAAAGTGTCGCTGGGGCTTTTCTGGACACGGCGGGCGTATTCGATGGCTGGGTCGATTGCATCTGCAAAACGGGGGTCCAGGAGATGCAGGTGCAGGCCGGCAATCGCATAGTACATCAGATTGCCGGCGTCCTCTGCCTGGCGCCACTCCCACATGTTCTCAAAGATTTCCTGCGCCTGGGGGTATTGGCTCAATTTCAAGAAGCACAGCGTGCGGTAGCTCTGCACCCAGGATTCCTTTAAATTGTATTCGCTCTCCTGGAGGGCATCTTCGTAATTGCCCAGGCGGCTGAGGATATAACCGTGGACGCTGCGCGCCCAGTTGATATCTGGATAGCTTTCGTCTTCGAGCAGCGGCTTGAGCAGCTCTTCAGCTTCGGGGTAGTCGCCGCGGTTGGTCAGGCGGATGATCTTCTCCTCCCGGGCAGAGTTATCGCTGGGGTCCAGCTCCCAGGCGCGGTCGAGCACGAACTGGTTGTTGGCATCCAGGTTCAGGCTGCGGTAAAAGCGGGCCAGGTAGGTCCACTGGTAGGCTTTATCGTCAGACATCAGAAGGTTGCGCTCGGTGAAGAAGACCGCTTCCCAATCGAAAAGGACGACCTCTTCGGCAGGGGCTGTCCGCCGCTCGGGCAGCAGCTCGTTGCTCAGCGCCCGTGTGAACAGAGCCCAGGCATCCTCCGGGGTGATCGCCCCCAGAGCCAGGCCCTCCTGCCAGACTTGCAGGCTTTCTTTGATCAGCTTATCTTTTTGGGGTTGCTCAGGAGAGGCGATTGAGAGCAGCCGCAGGTCGTCCGACAGGTACCAGCAGGTGGATTGGTAGTTGGGGTCCAGCTTGCGCGCCTTGCGCAGCAGCTTGACTGCCTGCTCGTAATCCAGGTTCCAGCCGCAGCGCCGCCCGGCTTCGTAGTAGGCGAGGGCAGCCTGGGGTTTCTTGCGCAGCTTGCTCAGCAGCTTGCCCTGCAAAGCGTAGGCATCCACTTCGGGATATTCCAGGGCGCCGCGCATGCCCAGCTCCAGGGCAGCATCGATCGCCGGCAGCGCCCAGCGCTCGGAAATATCCTGCAGGGCATGCCCCAGGTGGTAATACAGGTTGCCGGTGAGCGGCGCCAGCAGGCGGGTCAGGGTGCGGTAAGGATCGGGGAAGCGCAGGGCGCAATCCACCGCCTGGCGGTACCAGGCTCCGGCTTCTTCCCAATAGCCCTGGTCTTCCATCACCATCGCCATACCAGTGTAGCCTTCGGGCTGGTCTGGGGAGAGGCGGATGGCTTCTTTGAACAAGGCAATCGCCTGGTCGTGATCCTCTGCCAGGCGCAGGTGCTCGCCCAGGGCTGCCTGGGGGCGCCCATCCTGGGGAGCCAGTTCAGCTGCTTGCTTGAAGATTTCCTCGACTCCCTGGGGATCCTCCTTCTGCGCCTCGAGACGCCCTTCCAGGACCAGGACCAGGGCGTGCAAGACCGGCTCCAGGGTAGGGCGGTCGGTATTCATCCCGCCGGGATCATCCCCGCCGGGATCGATCCCGCCGGGCTGCACCAGGAAAGCGAGCATATCCTCGGCTTCCGCCAGGTTGCCCTGGATCAGGGCTTCTACCCCGCCCTCGAACATCAACGGCAGGTAGGCCAGGTAGTCTGGGAAGGGGAAAGACTGCTCAGCCAGGGTTTTGCAGCCTTCCAGATCCCACTCGACCAGGGCCTGGGTGAAGGTCTGCACCCACTGGCGGACGCCCTGCTGGGGGTCCGCCTCGAAGGCGCTGTGCAACTCGCTAAACTGCTCCTGCCACCAGCCGCTGCTGAAGGTCCACTCGCGGGATTGGAAGATATACCAGCGGTTGGCGGTGTCTTGCAGGTAGCTCAAGAATTTCTGCCACTGCTCCAGGTCGGTGCTGAAGGCTCCCAGGGCCGGGCGCGGGTCGGCGCCTTTCAACCGGGTCTTTTGGAGCATTTCCTCCAGCGCGGGGATCAGCACCTGCTGCAAGGGCAGGCGAGTGCGGCGCGGGGCTTCACCCTTGATGATCGAGCCGAGCGCATCTTCCAGAGAGCGAATTTTGTGGAAATTGCTTGCATCCATCCCCGACATCTTATGCCTCCAGCGTCTGATACATGGCGAAGATCACGTCCTGTACAGCCAAATCGCCACAATTCTCAATGGCTTCATCCAGAACTTTCTTGTAATTCCCCTTGCCTTTGAGCTTTTCACTGTACAGCTTTTTGAAGATCTCGCCGATGATGCCTTGCTGCTCTTTATCCAGGCTCAGCTCACCCCGCTTGGCATCGGCAATCTTGCGCAAAGAGAGCAGATCGACTGTTTTTGCTGCGCTCCTTTCGGGGGAGGTCTCCACCTCGCCGCCGCTGACCTGGCTGGCAGCGATCTGGCTCACCCGCTGCAAGTCGCTGCCCTGAGTGGTCTCGACCACCTCGACCGGGACCGGCTCGATGATGCGGTCCTCCTTATATACGGAGAGAACTGGCGTGCCGAAGATATGCGTTTCAGAATATTTGGGGTCGAGTGAGATCTTCTCGCGCCCGGTCTGGACGGCGGAGTCGATATCATTGCCGGCAGCCAGCTCTTTGTAGAAGCTCTCGAAGAATTTCTTGGCGACCGGGTATTGGATAGGGAACTGCATGGCGACCACTGCCGGGATATTGGCTTTGATCAGCGCTGGCGCCATGCCGGCGAAGCTGGCGTAGTTTTCTTGCAGATTCACGTCCAGGTGGTGCAGGCACTCGGTCAGGTGTAGAAAGACCAGGCGCAGCTGGCGGTTGCCGGTGTTTTCGACAATGCGTGAAAACAGGTCGTCTGAGACGAGGATCAGCTCGCCGTTATCGTCCATAATGGCGATTTTGCTCTTATTGCTATTTTTAGCGACAATACCATGCCCGATAAAGTGCATCACGTGCGGATTAAACAGATCCAACTTGTCTGGCAGGGAGGTGGCGGTGGGCTGCAACAGAAAATCCACCTCGACGTGCAGGTCATCGAAGATCTTTTTCATCTCGGCGGTGATGGTGGGGATGCTGGGCCGCTCGGAATCGCCTTGCTCGCCAGGCTGGTCTCCATCTGGCTCGGCGAACACCACCAGGACCTTGAGAGGTCCTTTGGAGGGAGTGATCTGGCGGAGCGATTCGCTGGGCATATAGCGGAACAGGGTGAGCTGGGTGCGGGTGGAGAGAAAATAGCCCTTGCTGGTTTCGGTTTCTGGCTTGAAGAGGTACTCCCAGGGCAGGGTTGCCAGCTTGATAGCGTTGGGCTGGAAGAGCAGGCGAACCCGCAGGCGGTTGCTGGTGGATGATTCTTTGACGGCATCTTCAAATTTTCCGGCGATGCTCTCGTTGAAGATCGCCTGGTACAGGTGGGAGCCGAGAACTTCCAGACCTTCGCGCTCGATCAGCTTGCCAGTCTCGATCCAGGTGCGGAAGAGGCGGATTGTGCGCAGGCGCAGGGGATCCATCTGCACTTTGCCGAAAGTTTGCATACCATCCAGGTCGGCGGCGATGGTCTCTTCGTCTTGGATTGTGATCTCAAGTTTCATCAGGACTCCTTGGGGGCGGCAAGATCACCCCGCTGCGGCTGCGCATCCACAGCATGGGCGTGCCGAAGACCCGGCTATCGAAGCCAAAATTCGGGTCGAGGGTGATGGCGTAGCGCCCAGATTGGGTGGCGCTATCCACCGAGGCGCCACGCGCCAGCTCCCGGTAAAAAGCCTTGCTGAACAGGATGGCGGCCTTGTTCAGGATAGGGTATTGCATGGCAACCACCGCCTGGACGTCGTTGCGCACAAGCTGGGGAGCCAGCCCGGCAAAGCGGGCGTTGAACTGGTTGGCGCCGCCTTCGCAGCTGTGCAGGACCACCAGGCGGGGGATGGCTTCCATCTGGCTGAAATAATCGGCGAATAACCGGTCGGGAACCCAGCGCGGGCCGCGCAGGTCTTCATCCAGCAGGGCGATCTCGCCCTGGTTCTTGGTCTGGTTGAACTGGGCGTGTCCCAAGAAGTGCAGCACGTGGGGCTTGTTTGCTTCCAGGGCTTCCAGGAAGCGGTCGATGCCGGGCTGTTTCTCGACGATCACCTGGACATCAAACCCCGCGCCCAGGTTCTGGATGGCCTCGATCACCGGCGGGGCGATGACTTTGTACAAGCCTTCTGGCGAGGAGACGGCGATCAGGATGCGCAGCGGCTCGCCGGTCGCCGTCAGGTCGTCCACCCGCTCGGTCTCGAGGGGCATGTAGCGGGAGAGGACCAGGTCTTGCCCGGTAGCGAGGAAATAGCCGCGGCGGGTCTCGGTCTCTGGGGAGTAGAGGAACTCCCAGGGATATCCGGCGATCTCGAAGGCTTGCTCCTGGAAGCTGAGCTGCAGGCGCAGGCGCTGGCTCTTGCTGGCAGCCTTGCGCAGGCTATCGAATAGCTGGTAGACATCGCCGTTGATGATCGCCTGGAAGAGCAGGCTGCCCAGGGCTTCCAGGTCTTCCATGCGGGTCACCTGGTCCATGCCCAGCCAGTGCTGGAAGACCTGCACCAGGCGCCGGTGAAGGGGGGGCAGGTCGAGCTTGCCGAACACCGTCTGCCCGGTATAGGCATCGGCGCGGATGACGCTCATATCCTGGATGGTGATGGTCAGCTCGCGGGATTGGTCTGCGCTCATGCCGCTCTCCGCAGTGGCTTCAGTTTTCTGCCAGCTTTTCGGTCAGCTCCCAGACGGTGGTATCCTGGAGCGGGGCGCCCTGGCGGAAGAAATTGGAGACCTTATCCCGAAAGACCTTGAACACCTGGGTCAAGCCAGCCGCGCCGGTATCGAACTGGTGGTAGGCTTGCATGGCAGCCGCGACTTTGAGCTGCGTGACCTGGCGGGGAACCTGGAAGACGACGATGAACTGCGGGCGCTCGGTGTGCAGGTACCTGGCAGAGAACACCTTCCAGAAGACCTTGGAGTTGCCCAGGTCGGTATGCTCCAGCTCGAGCTTCTTTAGGTCATAATTGAAGGGACCCAGGGCAAGGCTGAAGCCTCCGCTGGCGCCCAGCTCGACCCCGGCCTGGCCTTCGGCTTTGGCTGCCCCGGCTTTCAGGTCCAGCTCGGGGGTGGCGACATCCAGCTCGAAGTTCTCGCCAACCTTCAGGCTGGCGCCCTGCTCGAATTTTGCGATCTGCTTGATACGCTTATCAGGAAAGATCAGGACGCTGACCGGTTTGCGGGTGGATTGGGCTTCCGCCGGGTTGAACTCGATTGCCAGCTCCAGCTTGCTAAAGGGCATGTTCTCCAGCTGGCTGAGGAAGACTGGCACCTGCATCCAGTAAAAGCGGTGGGTCTTGCCCAGGTCGCGGAACTGTTTGGGCACCGCCCAGCCATACTCTTCAAAGGTTTTGGCTTTTAGCTCGAGCATCTGCGGGTTATCGCCCAGCTCGGCGACGTGCGTCTTGAGCTGCTGCAAAAGGTCGGAGGCGGCTTTCTGTTCCGGGTCGAGATCGAGGCTGAGCGCCGAACCATCGACGGCCGCGCCCAGCGGGTGGCCTTCGGCGACCAGGGCATCCACGGCTTCCTGGAACATCTCCTGGCGTGATTCGCCGCCGAAGTCAAAATCAAATGAAAGATCCTGCTCTTTTCCCATAACTCGCTCCTGGTATAGGTTGGAAATTGGATTCCTGCAGACCGGTGGAGGGTTTCTCGCCCCTGAGAGAGGAAATAAATTGGATAATTATTATGTTTATATCATAATTGAGGCGTGGATGCAAATTATTTTCTGCCCGTGTACAGGCCGTAGCCCAGGTAGGTGAACAGGTCGCGCATGACTTTGCGGGAGGGGATGAGGGTGTTCACGTAGCGGCGCAGATCGGGGTTGGTGAAGTACATCCCTATAGCTGAGCCGATTGCCTTGATGCGTTCCAGCCAATCCTGGGCGTCCATGCCCTGCAGCTCATCCCGGCGCTGCTGGCGGGAGTTCAACTGGTTGACTTCGACGGCGATATCGGTTAGCTGGCTTGCCTCCAGGAGGG
>JBFYSV010000001.1:0-4564 GCA_041301185.1 Anaerolineae bacterium | reverse complement strand
ATCAACTGCGTCAATCTGGCTGTTTTCGAGCAGATCAGCGTATTTTCAGCGGGGAGGACAGGATTCGAACCTGCGGTCGAGGTTTTTGCCCCGACAACCGCTTAGCAGGCGGCCCCAATCGACCACTCTGGCACCTCCCCTATTTTGATGGTAAGTCCCAAATTGAAGGATGTAATTGCAGAGCAGCCTTCAATTTTTCTATAAACAACCGGCAACCTTCTGGCGGAGGGAGAGGGATTCGAACCCCCGGTGGGTGTAACCCCACAGCTGTTTTCAAGACAGCCGCCTTAGACCGCTCGGCCATCCCTCCTGATATACTCGCGGGGATTCCCTCCCGGGCGCAGCGATTCTACCACATCTAAACCTCAGGTGCAACACTCCAAGATTTGTGGCTGAGGGTAACGTGGCTATTCAAACCCATCCAGACTCGTGCTATACTTACTCGAGATGTAGACTTCTACCAAAAGAACGCTTCTGTTTCCCTCGATGAGCCACATTGCCCGTTCCTCACTGATCGTCGCTATCTTATTCGGCCTTGAAAAGCTGCTCGGCTTTGCCCGCCAGATTATGATCGCCCGCCAATTCGGGCTCTCAACCGATCTGGATGCCTTCAACGCGGCCAACAATATCCCAGATTTACTGTTCGCTCTAATCTCGGGCGGCGCTCTGGCGGTCGCTTTTATCCCGGTGCTTTCCGAATATCTCAGCACCCGCGGGCGCAGCGCCATGTGGGAGCTTTTCTCCCGCATTGCCAACCTGGTATTTCTGGTCACGGCAGCTCTTTCGGTACTGGTGGCTATCTTCGCTCACCAATTGGTCGGGTGGCGATTGGGAATTGCCCCTGGCTTTAGCACCGAGCAGCAGTTCCTGGTCGCCGAGCTGATGCGCTTGAACCTGATGGCCACCCTGCTCTTTTCGTTGAGCGGCCTGACCATGGCTGCCCTACAATCCAACCAACATTTCTTTTTGCCTGCCCTGGCGCCCAGCATGTATGACATCGGCACCTTGTTTGGCGTGATCATCCTGGCTCCGCAAACCGGCTACCAGATCGGCCCGATCACTTTGCCGGCTTTCGGAATGGGCATCTACGGGCTGGTCTACGGCACGATCCTCGGCGCAGCCCTCTTCCTCGCGATCCAGATCCCCGGGATGCTTCGCTACCACTTCCGCTGGACGGCGCGGATCGATCTAAAAAATCCCGGGGTCAGGCAGGTGCTCTCCCTGATGGGACCGCGGGTCCTGACCGTGCTGTTCATCCAGGCGATCTTCCTGGTACAAGACAATATCGCTTCCCGGCTGGTCACCGGCTCGGTATCATCCCTGGTGTATGGCTGGCTCTTCATGCAGGTCCCCGAGACCATCATCGGGACTGCCATCGCCACCGTGCTATTGCCCACGCTCTCCGAGCAAATTGCCCGCGCCGACCGGGATGCCTTTCGCCTTACCATGAACCACACTGTGCGGGTGATCCTATCCTTGACCATCCCCAGTGCGCTTCTGCTCGGGGTCGCTATCCATCCGGTGGTCGGCATCCTGGGCTTTGACGAGGCCGGCACCAGCCTGGTCACCTGGGTGGCGCGAATGTTTTTTGTGGGGTTGATCGGTCATTCCTTGCTGGAAGTTGCCGCCCGTTCTTTCTACGCCCAGCAGGATGCCAGAACCCCCTTGAAGATCGCCAGCCTGAACGTGGTCGTATTTGTGATCCTGGCTATCTTGCTCGGATTTTCACTCGGTGCGCCCGGGATTGCCCTGGCGAACTCGCTGGCATTTACCACCCAGGCGTTGATTCTGTTGTTCCTTCTGAATCGCCGCTTCCACGGCCTGCTGAACGTGAGAAGCACCCTGATCCGCGTCGTCCCGGCATCTCTCCTTGCCGCCGGGCTGGCCTACGGCTTACTCCAGTTACCCCTTCCAGCTCTGCCTCTGGCGTTCCTTTCAATGGCGGCAGGCGGGGTAGTTGTCTTACCTTTTATTTGGCCGGAACTGAAGATGCTGATAAAACTGTAAACTTCTCAAACGCAGTTGTTCGATATACTTTACAAAAGAGGGTAGTTTGTGAAACTTAAGCATAAACATATTGCGTACTTAATTGAAGACGGGTTCGAAGACCTCGAATTTTGGGTGCCTCTCATGCGCCTGCGTGAAGAGGGTGCTTTTGTTACCATAGTAGGCACTGGCAGCGCCAGCCATTATACAGGCAAGCACTGCCTGCAAGCAAAGGCAGACACCCGCGCCGACCAGGTCTCCGCGGCTGATTTCGACGCCGTGGTTGTTCCTGGTGGCTGGGCTCCCGATAAACTCCGCCGCTACCCGGAAGTGCTTGATCTGGTGCGAGACACTTACCAGCAGGGCAAGATCGTTGCTGCCATCTGCCACGCTGGCTGGGTACTGGCATCTGCCGGAATCGTGCGCGGACACCGTGCTACCGGCTCCACTGGAATCAAAGATGACATGATCAACGCCGGCGCTACCTGGGTGGATGAACCCGCCTTTCGCGACGGCAATTTGGTATGGGGGCGTGTTGTGGAAGATATCCCCCACTTCTGCCGCGAGCTGGTCCAGGCGTTGGCTGAGTAAAAGGCAATCCGCAACCTGCAAACATCTATTTTCAAGGACGACATTATGCATATCCTATCAAGAGGCCTCAGCATCTTTGTATTAATCGCCCTGATGACAGTCAGCTTCAGCGCTGCCCCGGCTGCTTCTGCCAGCCCCTGGCAGGCAAAGGTCGACCCCTGGGTGCTTACCACTGGCGCCGAAGGCGAAACTGAGTTCCTGGTCTATTTAACCGAGCAGGCTGATCTCAGCGGAGCTGACAGCCTGGCTACCAAGCTGGAAAAAGGCGCGTATGTCTACCAACGCCTGACAGAAGTTGCCGGGCGCACTCAACCGGCGGTCATGGCTGCCTTGAAAAACCAGGGAGTAGCTTTCAAACCCTATTGGATTGCCAACCTGATTTGGGTGCGCGGCAGCCTGGAAACAGTCCAAACCCTGGCGCAGCGCAATGATGTCGCCCATATTTACGCCAATCCTAAGGTGAAGGTAGACCTGCCCTCTCCTGAGCCAACCAGCGAATTACCTGCATCACCCAATGCCATTGAATGGAATATTCTAAAAGTCAACGCGGATGACGTCTGGGCAGCTGGATACACCGGGCAGGGCGCGGTGATTGGCGGCCAGGATACCGGCTACGACTGGGAACACCCGGCACTGGTCAACCAGTATCGCGGCTGGGATGGGGCAACCGCTGACCATAATTATAACTGGCACGATGCCATCCACAGTGGCGGGGGTATTTGCGGACCCGATTCCAACGAGCCTTGTGACGACCATGGTCACGGCACCCATACCATGGGCACCATGGTGGGCGACGACGGTGGCACCAACCAGATTGGGATGGCTCCCGGGGCGCGCTGGATTGGCTGCCGCAACATGAACCAGGGCGTCGGTACTCCCGCTACCTACACCGAGTGCTACCAGTGGTTCATTGCCCCGACTGATCTGAACGACGAGAATCCAAATCCCGCCCTGGCTCCAGATGCAATCAACAACTCGTGGGGCTGTCCGCCCAGTGAAGGCTGCACCGACCCGAATGTATTGCTCAGCGTGGTCAACAACGTGCGCGCCGCGGGTATCCTGACCGCCCACTCCGCCGGCAATAGCGGTTCGAACTGCTATACAGTCAACGAGCCCGCTGCGATCTATGAAGCCTCCTTCAGCGTGGGTGCTACCACCAGTGCGGATAATATCGCCAGCTTCAGCAGCCGCGGCCCGGTGTCGGTGGACGGAAGCTACCGTATCAAGCCTAACGTCTCAGCACCGGGTTCTAACGTCCGCTCAAGCCTGCCCGGCGGCACATATGGCTCGCTTAGCGGCACCAGCATGGCCGCCCCACACGTCGCCGGGCTGGTTGCCCTGCTGGTCTCCGCCAACCCAAATCTGGCAGGCCAGGTGGACCAGCTCGAGAATCTCATCGAGGGATCTTCGCTGGATATCTCTCCTTCTGTCACCCCCCAAACCTGCGAAGGGATCCCCCATACCCAGATCCCCAACAACACTTTTGGTTATGGCCGCATCGACGCCCTGGCTGCCTACGAAGGATTTTCTCACACCTTCGAGCTGGCCAAATCCGCATCATCAGCTGATATCTTCCCCGGCGGAACGATCACCTACACACTTGCGATTACCCATGTCAATCCAACTGCACCTACCACCAACGTGGTGCTGACCGACTCCCTGCCGGTTGGAACGAACTTTGTCTCAGCCAGCGGTCCGTACACCCTAGACGGCTCCACCGTGCGCTGGGAGTTCGCCAGCATGGAAGCGAACGAGTCGCCGAGCGTGACACTGGTGGTCCAGGCGCAGCCAGAGACCCGCGATGATATTATCAACGCCGATTATGGGGTGAAAAGCGAGGATGTGCCCACGGTTCTGGGCGATCCGGTTCCGGTCAATATCGTTGTCCTCAACCAGATGCTCTCCAAGACCGCCCCGGCTACCGTCGCCCCGGGTGCAATCCTAACGTATACCTTGACGGTTACCAATCCGTACTCTAATGTAGATA
>JBFYSV010000358.1:0-22934 GCA_041301185.1 Anaerolineae bacterium | reverse complement strand
CTATCGGTGATCAGCTTATTGACCCGCTGAATGGGAGCAATTTCGAAGTTAGATACCACGCCCCATTTGCTGTAATCCGCCAGGATATATACCGGTCCTTGCGTCCTTTCTAACATCATATGGACAACCTCGGCTTCCGTGTTGGATGGGACAGTGCACCCGTGCTTGATGCTGATCCCATCCACGCCAATGAAGGCTTTGGTTGCATACACCTGGGATAGATTTTGGATAGCAAAGCGTCCAGCCAGCGAGTTCGAGCGGGGTTGAAACAATCCGCCCAATACCAGGACTTCGAAATCGACCTCTCCAATTTCAAGAGGGGCTATCAGGTTATTGGTGATGACAGTAATATCCGCATCGCTGCGGATACTCCGGATAAGCTGGGTTGTTGTTGTTCCACTGTTGATAAACAGGATATCGCCGTCCTGAATCTGGGCGGCAGATAAAGCGCCAATCTGGCGCTTTTCTTCAGTTTGGCGCAGGGCCCGCTGCCGGTATTCCTGCTCTAGATTGATGCGCTCATTGATGATTGCCCCCCCGTGGGTGCGCTCAATCAACCCCCGGTCTTCCAGCCATTCCAGATCGCGCCGCACGGTCGCTTCTGAGACATCCAGCAAAGAGCATAGATCAGTCGTCGCAACAATCTTATGCGTCGCCAGGTATGATTGTATCCGTTCGCGCCTTTGAGCAGGGATGAGGGGTTTGCTCACTACGCTGGCCTTTGGATATTTTCGTGAACGAATGATGCAAATTGATGGAAAAGTAAGATTATTATAGCGAATTTTGAACAGATTTGCAAGTTTTTGCTTTTTCGGCTAGAATTAATGGCAAAGAGTCTTGCAGATGGAAACGCCTCTCTGGTCTGAACTTAACTCGATCCTGTCCCAGTATGACCTGGGCGATCTGGTCGGATTTGAGCAGGACAAGCGCGGGACGGTGAACACCAGCTTTTCCATAGAAACTCAAAAAGAGGGGATACGCAATCGATATTTCTTCCGGAGATACAAACGGGGTGTAAGAATAGAAGAACTCCAGTGCGAACACTCGATTATCAATCACTTGCTCTCCAATCATTTTGATATTGTTGCTCGTGTTTATCCCACCCGGGAAGGCAGTACATATGTGTGGCGGAGAGAAGATGGTGGTGATCCTGAGGGTGTTTTCTACGCAATATTCAGTTTTTTACCTGGTGATGACCTTTACACCTGGATTGATCCTGTTTGTTCGCCACCAGAAATCGCCAGCTCAGCGCAGGTGCTTGCCAGGTTTCACCAGGCGCTGGAAGGCTACACTCCCCTGGGATCTAAGGTGGAAACAAAGATTATGGATCTATTGCCGGTGATTGATAGCCGGATTGTGAAGTGCTTATCGAAGGCGCATGGCACTGTTTTCGATAGTTACTTGCAGGAAAACTTAACCCTGCTTCGGGATCATCTTCACCGCACGCAGCATCGTCTGCAGAGTTGCCTGAGCGACGGGTGTGCGGAAGTGGTCATTCATTGTGACTACCACCCGGGCAACCTGAAATTTGAGAACGGGCAGGTAGTTGGATTGTTCGATCTGGATTGGTCAAAACTGGATTACCGTTGCTTCGATGTTGCCCTGGCAATGTTTTATTTCTTCACTTGCTGGGAGGCTGATCGCGATGGCTGCCTGCGCCTGGATGATATGGATCTATTCCTGGATGCTTACCAGAGAACCTTGCAGGGGAAACCGGGCTTGGGCCCGTTGTCCAGCGATGAGTTAGGCTGTCTGGTAGATATGATCGCTGCCGCGAATTTATATGTGGTCAATTGGACGATCATGGACTATATCAACAAAGAGGTTGATCCGGTCGAGTATCTTATGTATTTGCAACACCATATTCGCACCATTCAGTGGCTGGATGATCCGATCCACCGATCATTGCTAGATGGGTGCATACAACGACAGCAGGTCAGGGACTGAGCTGTTTTTAGTGGTGAGCCTGACCCATTGATGGGAGAATTTGACGGAAATTGCTTGTATTTGAAATATTCTTGTCAAATTTTGAATTAAATTGTATGTTTTTGTTTTGTCAGTTATAATTAGTGGTAGATACGCAAGTCAGATCCTCTCAACGGCTGGGTAAGCCCGGATTGGATGATACAGGAACGCCTGTCTTTGTCGAGCCGGTGAACGGAAGTTTATAAATATTCCATCGATGGTGTGGTGGAATATATGTGTTTGTCGGGTGATTTGATCACCCGATACAGGGCGCTTTTTCTTTCTCCAGGAGTTAACTATGGCTGATGGACCGATTGGGATGGGAGAACAGGATCGAGCTGAGCGGGACCGTTTCGAAAATGAGCTCAAGCGTATTACTCGAGCCAGTGAAGAGGCGGGGTTGATTCTACGAGTAATTGGCTCACTGGCATTTCAGATGCATTGCCCGAAATTTGGATATGTGCAGCAAGCGATGGGGAGGGTTTATACCGATATCGATTTTGCTGCTTACCGCAAGCAATTCAAGGCGATCCAGGTTTTAATGGCAGGCTTGGGTTACACAGAAAACAAAGAGGTTTTCATCGTCAGCGAGGGTGATCGGGCAATCTTCAACCACACCAGCAGTGACCTGCACGTAGATATCTTCTACGATAAGCTCGATTTCTCCCACATGATTACCTGGAATGGACGCCTGGAGGTCGACTCGCCAACCATCCCACTGGCGGAGATGCTGCTGGAGAAGATGCAGATTGTAAAGATCAATGAAAAAGATGTCATCGATACGATCATGCTTCTGCTAGAGCACCCTTTGGGGGATAGCGATCACGAAGTGATCAATATCGCCCGGGTTGCCCAGCTCTGCAGCACCGATTGGGGGTTATGGCGTACGATGACCATGAACCTGGATAAGGTCAAGCAACTGGCTCAGACCTACCCGCAACTGACTGAGCAGCAAAAACTCGATGTGGCGAAACAGGTTGATTCGGCATTGAACCGGATCGAAACAGAGCCGAAATCGATGTCCTGGCGGCTGCGCTCGCGGGTGGGCGATCGGGTCAAGTGGTACAAAGACGTAGACGAAGTACATTAGGAGCGGATTATGGCTAAGATGGTTCGTGATTATATGCATCGAAGTCTGCTCACCTGCCGTCCCGGCGCGACAATCGGGCAGGCGGCGGTGATGCTCACCCAGCATCACGTTCACGGGTTGATTGTTGCAGATCGGGATGGGCGTGCTTTGGGTGTCATCACCGATTTTGACCTGATGGCAGGCGAGTGGCTCTCGGGAGATCCGCAAAGCCTGGATGTTATGCGCAAGATGACCGCCGGAGAGCTAATGTCCGCGCCGGTAGATACTATTGATATTGATGCGTCTGCTCGCGAAGCGGCTGCCATCATGCGCAGCAAGCTGATCCGCCGGGTCGTCGTCACTGAAAAAGGGAAGCCGGTGGGTGTAATATCAGTATCCGACATTATTGATAGCATAGCCGATACCCTTCCGGCTAAGCGGGATACTGTGGGGGATGTGATGTCAGACGCCATGCTGGTTTGCCGGGATAAAACCCCCCTGGTTGCCGTTGCAAAAGCGATGACTTCCGCCGGCTGGCGTTCCGTGCTGGTAGTGGATAAGACTGGCAAACCTCTGGGCGTGGTCAGCGGGCTGGATATGCTAGCTGCCTGCGAGGATGATAATTGTGATGAGATCACAGTCACCGATGTGATGCACCCGGCGCTGACCATTACCATGGATGCCACCTTGCAAGAAGCTGCCAGCAAGATGATCGAGAACCACCACCATCGCCTGGTGGTGATCGATCCAGATGAGCCGGAAGCGATGCCATTGGGGATAATTTCCTCGTTCGATATTGTTGGTGAGATGGCTCGTCCAGATTCGGTCTGGCAGAAATAGTAGCTTTCATCGTTCTATCCAACGTCAGAGAGATACATGACACGGATCCCAGAAGATATCATTGCCCGTGTGCCGCAGTGGGTGGGGGCAAGTGATCTCCGCGCCTCCCCTTTGGGCGGGGGGATTACAAACAGGAATTATCGGATCGATGTGGGCGATGAATCGTTTGTCCTGCGCATTGCGGGGGCAAACACGGAGCTTCTGGGCATCGATCGCAAGAACGAATACCTGACCAATCTGGCAGCCGGGAATTTAGGGATTGCTCCCGAGGTCTATTACTTCATAGACACCGAGGGTTATCTGGTAACCCGTTTTCTCAAGGCGGCCCCGCTACTACCGGCAGAGCTCCGGCAACCCGCCAATCTAAAAAAGGTGGCGCAGATATTAAGGACGATCCATACCATGCCAGAGATTCCTGGCAAGTTCATTGTCTTTAGGATCGTAGAGGAGTATGCCCAGGTAGCCCGTGGCTATGGTGTGCGCTTCCCAGATAATTTTGACTGGTTGCTGGAAAATATGTATATCGCAGAAACAGCCTTTAACGCGGAAGCCCAGCCGCTATGTCCCTGCCATAATGATTTACTGAACGAGAATTTTCTCCAGGACAATGGGCGGGTTTATCTCCTGGATTGGGAATACGCCGGCATGGGTGACCTCATCTTTGACCTGGCAAATCTTTCAGTCCACCACAGCTTCTCGGATGATGAAGATAAGCTATTATTAGCGGCTTACTTCGGCGAGGTGTCCGAGAAAAACTGGGCGCGATTAAAGATCATGAAAATCCTTTCGGATTTCAGAGAGTCGATGTGGGGGCTGGTACAGATCGGTATCTCCGATCTCGATTTTGATTTCCGTGGTTACGCCGATAAGCACTTTAAACGGATGACCACCAATATCAAAGATCCCCGCTGGGGAGCATGGCTTCACACTATTCACAGTCAAAGCTAACAGGATAAGGAGAATAATATGTCTGATCTTCCCTCACAGGCGCAAGTCGTCATCATTGGCGGAGGTGTCGGGGGGTGCAGCATTGCCTACCACCTGACGAAGATGGGTTGGAAAGATGTAGTGATACTGGAACGCCATGAGCTTACGGCCGGCTCCACCTGGCATTCGGCTGGGCTGGTTGGTCAGCTGCGCTCCGATGCAAACCTGACCCGGATGATGAATTACAGCACCGACCTCTACCGCCAACTCAAGGACGAGACTGGGATAGACACGGGTTGGCGCGAAGTTGGCGGTTTACGCCTGGCTTCCTCGCCAGAGCGGATGGAGGACAATAAACGCCTTGTGGGTATGGCGCGCTCTTTTGGGATGCCGATGGAGCTGGTCTCTCCCAAAGAAGCCCTGGGCATGTTTCCGATTGTTAATATCGATGGGGTCCTGGGTGCTGCCTACACTCCCAATGACGGCGTCATTGACCCGACTGGCCTGACCAATGCCCTGGCAGCCGGAGCAAAGAACCGTGGTGCAAAGATTTTCCAGGAAACCAATGTAGAAGCCATCCGCGTTAAAAACGGGCGAGTTCATGAAGTGGTTACGGATCGGGGCACCATCAAAACCGAGATTGTGGTTAATGCTACCGGGCAGTGGGGCGGCGAGGTGGGCAGGATGGTGGGTCTGACCCTGCCTGTTGTCCCGATGGCGCATCTGTATATCATTACCAAACCCATCGATGGTGTAGGTCATGATTTTCCCACCCTGCGCGATCCAGACCTGTTGGTCTACTGGCGTGAAGAAGTCGGCGGCCTCGTAACGGGTGGTTATGAACGCGACCCGGCCCCGTTTGGGCTGAAGGGCATCCCCAAGGACTTCAAATACCAGCTTCTGCCGCCTGATTGGGAGAGATTTACGCCTTTGATGGAGAACTCGATCCAACGCGTGCCTGCAGTGGAGCATGCCGAAATTATCCAGCTCCTCAATGGTCCAGAGGGCTTTACCCCAGATGGAGAATTCCTGCTGGGTCCGACATCGGTGAAGGGCTTCTGGGTGGCATGTGCCTTCTGCGCGCATGGTCTGGCAGGCGCGGGCGGTATCGGCAAGGTGATGGCAGAGTGGATCATCGATGGAAACCCGGAGTGGGATTTATGGCGCCTGGATGTCCGCCGCTTTGGCTCGAATTACGCTAGCCAGGACTATATCGTAGCTCGTACGATTGAAACCTACTCAATGTACTACGATATCCATTACCCAGGTGAGGAGCGACTCTCGAGGCGTGGCTTAAGGCTCTCGCCCACCTACTACCGCCTGCGAGACATGGGCGCGCATTTTGGCGAAAAGACCGGCTGGGAGCGCCCCAACTGGTTCAAACCCTATGAAGCCCTGGCGCGCCACGGGCACGAGCCCAAAGGATGGTCACGGCACAACTGGTCGCGCGCCATCGGGTACGAGCACCTGATGACCCGTGAGAACGCTGGCTTGTTTGACGAGACCTCTTTTAACAAATTCGAGGTGCGCGGTCCCGGAGCGCTGGCCTTTTTGAATTATTTATGCGCCAACAACATCGACCAACCCGTTGGCAGCGTGATCTATACCGAGGCGCTCAACAAGCGCGGCGGTATTGAATGCGATTTCACCGTCACGCGTGTCGCTGAAGATCGTTTCTTCATCATCACTGGAACGGCCTTTGGACAGCACGACCTGTCCTGGCTGAGATTGAATATGCCGGAAGATGGCTCGGTGACGATCGAAGATGTATCTTCTTTCTATGCCTGCATTGGTTTGTGGGGGCCGAAGGCGCGCAAGATCCTGGCGAAGGTGACCCAGGAAGATATCTCGAACGAGGCATTCCCATACATGACGGCCAAACGGATGGCAGTGGGGGATGTGCCATTGCTGGCGATGCGGGTCACGTACGTTGGCGAGCTGGGTTGGGAGTTCTACTGCCCTATGGAGTACGGCTTGCGCTTATGGGATACATTGTGGGAGGCTGGACAGCCAGAAGGTATGGTAGCGGGCGGCTATAAAGCAATTGATAGCATGCGGCTGGAAAAGGCGTACCGCTACTGGAGCGGCGAGATCAGCCCCGATTACACCCCCTATGAAGCGGGGATGGGCTACTTTGTGAAACTGGATAAGGGCGATTTCATTGGCAAGGAGGCATTGATCAAACAAAAACAAGAAGGTCTGAAACGAAAATTGTGCTGCATCACCCTGGCGGATAACCGTATGGTAGCTCTAGGCAAGGAGCCTATCCGCCTTGCTGGGAAGGAAGAGATCATTAACTGGGTAGCCTCCGGTGGCTACGGATATTCGGTTGGAGAGAGTATTGTATTTGCTTATCTTCCCATCGAATATTCCAAGGTCGGTACGCAACTGGAAATTGAGTTCTTTGGCGAGCGAGTAGGGGCAGTGGTTGCAGGTTCTCCATTGTGGGATCCGAAGGGAGAAAGGATCAAAGCATAGACGCATAGGCCGCAACCACCTCTTGATTGTAGAGGTCTACCGGTAAACGGTAGAAGGAGGTTGTCACTATGAATGAGAGCCCGATCGAAAAATTGGCAAATACCCATCCAGATCTTGAGATCTGGTGGGATTCGTCGCCTTTGGTATATCCGTTCTGGGTGCAGAAGATGCTAAAATCTGCTGCACCCAACCAGCGAATGGTTTTAGAGGAACAACTCGTCAGGTTATTTGTTGAGGAAAATCCATCCAGTAGCGTATTTCGAGGTTGTACAACCAATCCGCCGCTCTCTTTACAGGCTGTCAAAGCAGACCCTGAATTTTGGAACGGCTGGATTGATGAACTGATCTTTGCTAACCCTGATCTAAGTGGTTCAGAGCTGGCATGGTTGACCTATAAAGAGGTGGTCAAGCGCGGGGCAGAGAAGTACCTGCCGATATTTGAAGCCTCGCGAGGCCGCTTTGGTTGGATCTCGGGGCAGCTTGACCCTCGCCTTCTGACCGAAACCGAAAAAATGGTTCAGGATGCTGTCGAGCTCAGCTCGCTTTGCCCGAATGTAATGATCAAGGTGCCAGCCAGCATGCAGGGCATTGATGTAATCCGCGAGCTGACCGCTAGAGGGATATCGACCAATACCACGGTGTGCTTTACCCTGCCCCAGATTATGGCATCTGCGAATGCTGCCATGCAGGGCATCAAGCAAGCCAAGGAACGTGGTGTAGATCTAAGTCGCTGGCGGGCTGTGATCACTCACATGATCGGTCGCCTGACTGAGAATCCCACCCTGGACATTCAAGCAGAGCGCCGAGGTATCGAGCTTTCCTGGCAGGATAAGCACTGGTTCGGCCTGGCAGTATTCAAGCGAGCGTATCAATTATTGACCGATGGCGGTTATGCTAGCAAGATGCTCGCGTGCTCGATGCGAGAAGGACCATTGGTGGCTGGCAAGAAGCGTTTCTGGGATATTGAGAAGCTGGCTGGCGGGCAAATTGTGTACACCTGCCCTCCATACGTCCTGGAGCCGTTGTTTGAAATCGGTGACGGCTTTATTTTCTCCGCCGAGATCGATGATCCGGTACCAGCTGCAGTGATGGATAAGATGTTGAATATTCCATTTTGCATCCAGGCTTATGATCCAAATGGTCTGGAGCTGGAGCAGTTCAACGAGCATCCCTCAACGATTGATACCGTCCGGACGTTCTCGAAAGGTTTCTCCGGGCTAGAGGATTATGTGGGTGCTCGATTGGCGCTCCAAAAAGATACCAAACGGGAGGCTGTTTATTAACAAACCGATTTAGGGAGTTTTGTCAATTCTCGGGCGATATAGAGCCTGAGAAATCTATTGTGAAAAAGGAGAAGTTGCATGTCAATAGTCAATGCAAAGGAAATCATGATCGAGGCGGCTGAGAATAAGTATGCCATCGGCGCCTTCAACGTCACCAACATTATTCAAATGGAAGCGGTGGTTGAAGCTGCAGTGGAGAAGAAGTCGCCTCTAATCATCCAGACCTCGGTGAAACCGTCTAAGTTCATTGGTCGGCACGTTTTTGTGGCTGTCTACCGGACCCTGGCTGAAGCAGCCCCAATCCCGATTTGCCTGCATCTGGATCACTGCACGGATATCGAGTATTGCAAGCAATGCGCGGATGCCGGATATACCAATATCATGATCGACGCATCCAAGCAGGTCTATGAGGAGAATATCCGCCAGACCAAGGCAATCGTA
The DNA here is from genome assembly GCA_041301185.1 of Anaerolineae bacterium. Classification (GTDB taxonomy): domain Bacteria; phylum Chloroflexota; class Anaerolineae; order Anaerolineales; family UBA4823; genus JAQBDA01. Next base: position 13,931 of record JBFYSV010000358.1, on the reverse strand, counting down.
GATTACTGCCACTCAATCGGCGATATCTCTGTGGAAGGTGAATTGGGTACGGTCTCTGGCGTGGAAGACCAGATCAAGGTTGCCGAGGATGAGGCGGCTTTGGCCAATCCCACCCAGTCCGTAGAGTTTGTGGAGCGCACCGGCGTCGATGTTTTTGCGCCTGCCATCGGCACTGCTCACGGTGTTTATAAGACCAAGAATCCAAAAGTGGACTTCGAGCGCATGGGTCAGATCCACAAGCTTCTCAATGGAAATGGGGTGAAGGTTCCCCTGGTGGTTCATGGCGGGACAGGTCTGCCTGAGGATTACATCCAGAAGCTGATCGAGATGGGTGGCGCTAAGTTCAATGTTTCCACCGAGCTGAAACATACCCTGATCGATGCTACCTGGGGGTATCTCTCAGAGCACCGGGATGAGTACGATCCTGGTAAGCTAGATGCTTTTACGAAAGACGCCATCCGCCACGCGGTGGGGCATTGGATTGATATGTTGGGCAGTGAAGGGAAAGCCTAGCACGCCAACTTGATAATGGAATCAGGAGTGAAAATATGAAAAAAATCGATGAATATTTCGTCCCATGGGTGAAGGGGATCCCGATGTATATCTCAGGCCATATCGAGCTGGCCTGGCGGCAGCCTGAACTGCACCGCATGATGTCCAATGAGAACCCGAACGAGCCATCTCCAAAGGTGCTGGAGGCGATCAACAAGTATGCGCAGATTGCAAACCGCTACCCCGACCAGGGTTTGGTAGTGCGCTCCAAGATTGCTGAGATCAATGGCCTGGATGGACCCGAGAACGTCGTACTGGGTAATGGCTCCAGTGAAGTCTATGACAATATATTTCGCTGTTTCCTGCAGCCGGGTGAAGAGGTGATCCAGCATACGCCCTGCTTCGGCATCTACAAGCTGCGCGGAGAGATTTTGGGCGGAAAAATGGTCTCAGTTCCGATGGTTTATAAGGACCGCAAAGAACTGGCATTCGACGTGGATAGCATCTTGAATGCGATTACCGATAAGACCAAGATCATTGTGATTGCTCACCCGAATAACCCAACCGGCAACTTCATGGATGATGCAGAATTTATCCGAATTGCCGAGACGGGCATCCCGTTCATTGTGGATGAGGCCTATGTGGAGTATGCCGGCCTGAAGATGTCGCAAGTAGCACTCACCAAGAAATACAAGAACGTGATCGTCACGCGCACGCTGTCTAAGGCGTATGGTTTGGCGGGGTTGCGTTTCGGGTATGCGATGGGTAATAAAGATGTAATTAACCAGATCTCCGCAGCCCTGATCCCCTGGAATGTCGGCACGATTGTTATGTGGGCCGGGATGGCAGCATTGGAAGACACACAAGGGTTGGAGCAACGGGTGAAATTCAATAACGAGCAATTGGATTTCATCGAAGAATCGCTGAGTGACATACCTGGGCTGAATATATTCCACTCGCACGCCAACTATATTTTGTTTGATGCGGGAGAGACGGGCAAGAAGGGCAAGGATATGGTGGCATACGCCCAGGGGCGCGGTATCATCTTGCGCCCAGATTCTCCCAAGTATGGCAGCGAAGGCTGGTTCCGGGTCACCATTGGTACACGTGAAGAGAACCGCATGGTTGTTGATGTGATCCGCGACTATCTAACCCAATAGGAGTAAATATGGCACAGATTAAAGCAGTCTTTTTTGACCAGGACGGCGTGATCATAGATACAGAACGCGACGGACATCGGGTTTCTTTCAACGAGACCTTCAAAGAATTTGGTTTCGACTTTGAATGGGATCCAGAGTACTACCACGAGCTGTTGCAGATAGCTGGCGGGAAAGAGCGCATGAAGCATCACCTACATACACGGGGCTTTGGCAAAGACGTCGAGCCAGACGAAGAAGACGAGCTGATCAAAGCCATGCACAAGCGCAAGACCAGCATGTTCATTGAGATGGTTGAGAGCGGCAAGCTGCCTTTACGTCCCGGTGTGCATCGTTTCATGAAAGAAGCCATGGATGCGGGCCTGCTCTTGGGAGTGTGCACGACATCCAATGAACGGGCTGCCCATGCAGTGGCTTATCAGATCCTCTCGGATATCAACTTTGCTTTTGTTTTTGCCGGGGATGTTGTCTCGAAGAAAAAGCCTGATCCGGAGATTTACTTGCTGGGATTGGAAAAGACTGGCTTGAAACCGGAAGAGGTGGTTGTCATCGAGGACTCGCGCAACGGTGTATTGGCGGCGAAGGCTGCTGGCTTGCATGTGGTCGCCACAACCAATGGCTATACCGAGAAAGAAGACCTGAGCGATGCCGACATCATCGTCACTTGCCTGGGCGACCCGGATGGCGAGAAAGGCGTGCTCAAGAAAGACGGGGTTGGTCTAAATTACGATGGTGTCTTGCACATCGATCAGGTAATCAAGTACTTCTCTAAGTGATTCCTGGGACGGTAGCCTTTCGCGCGCACTAAAACAGCTCTTAAGAAACCAGACGCCCCATCCTCTGATGGTTTTGGGATGGGGCGTCTGGTTTTGTTGAATATTGCCAGACCGAAAAGAGCTTGATCTAGTTGAGCTTGACTGTACAACCCAACCCGGGGATATCACTGGCAATTAAATAGCCATCTTCCAGCCTGAAGCCGATCTGGGTGGGATCATCGATCAGGTACAGGTGCCCGTCCAGGTCTCCATAATGCACATTTGGGCTGCTCAGCGCCAGGCTGAGACCGGCAGCGATCATCAGCGCAGGTTCGATGACACAACTGACCATGGTGGCAATATGGGCGGCACGGGCAATTGCATCCACCTGGCGAGAGCAATGCACCCCCCCGCAAGTGGCAACCTTCACGCAAATCCCGTTAACTATCCCTTGGGTAGCCAGCTCCAGGGCAGAAGCAGGTCCTTTCACGCTTTGATCTGCCAAAATCGGCACCGGGCTATTGCGGGTGACATTTCTTAAGCCGTGAAGGTCATCGCTTGGGGTGGGTTGTTCCAGCATCTCCAGCTCGTTTTTCAGAGCGCGGGCGACTTCCAGCGCCTGCTGGACCGTGTAGCCGCCATCCGCATCCAGGCGCAGGATATGGTTGGGTAGAGCCCGGTGGATGGCGCGCACCCGGGCGACATCCTCTTCTGGATTTTGGCCTCCCTTGAGCTTTAGCATCCGGAATCCGCTTCTGGCGCGGGCCAGGGCAATCTCTACACTTTCATCCATTGGGGTGAGGGGTATGGTGACAGAGGTCTGCATGCGGTTCCTGTATCCGCCGAGCAAACGGTAGAGCGGCATGTCTGCGACTAAACCAAGGAGGTCGTAGAATGCCAGGTCAAACGCGCAAGTCGCTGCGCAGGAATCCCTGGCAATAGGTGCAAGTTTTGCTAATGAATATTCGATATTGTAGGGGTGCAGGTCGGGGACGATATCCGCACAGTTCAAGCAAGCCTGGATGGCATTTTCGGGGGTTTCGCCGGTCAATTGGGGATGGGCAACCGAGCAACCCCAGGCGTTGCGTCCCTCTTTGGTCTCTATCCGGACGAATATGGCGGTAATATGGGTGATCTCAGGTTGCCCGGCCATTTTGACTGCCAGCCGAAGCTTCAGCTCAACAGGAGTCACTTCACATCGCACGATCTGCATTTCTAACCTCCTGGGATGAACAATCTCAGAGATGCATTATTTTTCAATGATACCATTATCTTGAATACAAAAACTGCTCACCCACTGGATGAGCAGTTTTTGCTGTGACGAATTGCATTATGGGTATGGGATTATTTTAGGGCTGGCTGCCTCCAATACCTTGACCACCTTGACCACCTTGACCACCTTGACCACCTTGACCACCCTGACCTCCCTGACCGCCTCGGCCGTTTTGACCGCCCTGTCCACCCTGCTGTTGCCCAAAGCCACCAGCTCCATTACCGCTGCCAGCAGTGCTGACGAGCGCTTGGTATTGCTCAGCGCTCATGTATTGAGGAGCATACGTCTCACCAGTCTGGGTCATCAGAGTATTGGCGAAAGCACGCAGATGATTCTGGGAGCCGCGCAGCAGGTTGTTGAACACCTGTTGAATATCCGGGTTATCGGTCTCAGCCAGGCTTTTCTGCAGGTCGAGGATGTCTATCTCCTCGATAGCGCCACCCACCTGGATCGCCTCGGCAATGGATTGGCTGCCACGAGCGATCAGGTCAGTATAGAGTTTCTGCAAGTCAAGATTGTTGAAGGTGCCAGCTACTTCTAGAGCGGGGACTTCCAGACCGTATCCATCAACCAGGGATTTCACAGCATCCATATGTGCTTGCTCGCTGGCAGCGATATTCTGGAAAACAGGCAAACCCCAGGTGGAATACAGTGCGGTATAGACATCGCGAGCAAGTTTTTCTTCCTCTAGCATGTAAACCAGGTCGGCAGCCTCAGCAGAGCTTAATTCACCACCAGAAGGAATTATGTGTTCCTGTGTCTGTTCCCGCAGGAGTAACTCTTCCTGCCCGGTCAAATCCTCGGTTGTGTTCGCCTGACCTCCTCGATATCCTTGCCCGCTACCCTGGGCGGCTAGATTCGCTGTTGTCCCGGTTTCTGGTTGGGTTGTTCCAGCCTGGGCGGATGCGGTTTGGGTGTACTGGTAGATGCCGGTTGCAGCGGCAGCGACCAGGATTGTCAGTAATAAACCTACAAAAATCTTCTTAAACATCTTACACCTCCATGTGTGTTGTTTTTATAGATGAACAAGCGGTGTTTTGCTCGTGTTGTAATGACTATATCAGCCTGAGATGAAGAAGGTGTGAAGCCGGTTTGAAGGTCTCGTGAAGAAGACTCCCCGGCAGAACCGGGAATGTAAAGTCTTCATATTTTCTTCACGCTATTTCCACAACCTGTTCACAATAATCGGGTAACCTTCAATAACGTACAAGTAGATGTCCATTTCAAACAAATTGGTGGCCTATGAGTGAACTAACTCCTGAAAATACACAAGCTCCTCTTTCCGAACGGCTGCGCCGCCTGGCACCTTCTGGTGTGCCCCAAGATGATCGCAGCCGGATGCGGATGGTTGTTGACAGCCTGGTGTTACACCTGCATCCGACCAAGGTCCCGGTGCAAACGCTTAGCTGGACATACACCTGGGGTTTAGGAGGGTTATCTGCCTTATTAGTAACCCTGCTTGCAATTACCGGTGTCTTCTTAGAGATGAACTACACGCCTAGCCCATCCCAGGCTTATCAGGATATCCAGGCATTGCGGGGCGATGTCTGGTTTGGGGATCTATTGCGTAATCTTCATCATTGGTCGGCAAATTTGCTGGTTGTTACCTCTGTGCTGCACCTCTTGCGGGTATTTTTCACCGGCAGCCATCGCTCGCCGCGTGAGCTGAATTGGATCCTGGGAGTGGGGATGCTCTTGCTGGTTTTGGGCGCCAACTTTACTGGTTACCTGCTGCCGTGGGATCAGCTCGCTTTTTGGGCGATAACGGTTGGTACCAGCATTATCAATTACCTGCCACTCATCGGACCTTTCCTGAGCGGGTTATTGCTCGGCGGGCCGGAAGTTGGCGCGCCTACTCTGCTGAATTTCTATGCGTTGCACATCAGCTTCATACCGATTGGGATTGTGATCTTGATGTCATACCATTTTTGGCGGGTGCGCAAGGACGGCGGTCTCTCCATTCCTAAAAAAGCTGGGGTGATCCAGGAACCCAAGATAGAACGGGTGACGACGATTCCCAACCTTGTACGGCGTGAGCTTGTTTTTGCCCTGGCGTGGTTGGGGATTATCCTGGTATGGTCGATGGTTGTCCCTGCGCCGCTGGAAGGCATCGCCAATCCAGATATATCGCCCAATCCGGCAAAAGCTCCCTGGTATTTCCTGGGTATCCAGGAACTGCTGCTGCATTTCCATCCATTCGTAGGCGCGATTTTCATCCCAGGCATAGCCTTGATGGCTTTATTCCTGCTGCCATTCTATGATTTTAGCCCGCAGAGTGTTGGCGTGTATTTTCGCTCTCAGCGCGGGCGATCCCTGGCCGTTCTGGGTGTAGTGTTTGGGCTGTTGCTCACACCAGCATGGGTATTACTGGATGAATTCTTGCTTGATTGGAGCGCCTGGCTGCCCAGCTGGCCCAGCCTGATCTCAAATGGGATCGTACCATTAGCGGCGGTGCTCTTGGTGCTGGTGGGAATGGATGAAATCGTCCGCAGGTTATTTGGGGCGGTAAATGAAGAGCGGATATTATTCCTGTTTGTTTTCATCTTTACAGTCCTGATTGTGTTGACAATCATTGGGATTTTCTTCCGTGGCTCAGGGATGGCGTTGGCTTGGCCGGGCACAAACTTGATCCATTGATCTTAGCGGAATGATGTGGAGGTATTATGGTAGCACAAGCAAATTTGGTCAAAACAAAAACCTCACGGCGTGACTTCTTGAAAGTCTCTTGGGGTGCACTGGCTGGTTTGGTTGCTCTGGAAGTTGGAGGGATCACGATGACCTATATGCGGCCAAAACTGGTTGAAGGGGAGTTTGGCTCGGTCATCACTGCTGGAAAGGTAGAGGATTTCCCACCGGGATCGATTACGCATATCTCGAACGGTCGTTTTTATCTGGCTCGCCTGGAGGATCTCGGTTTCCTGGCTTTGTACCAGCGTTGCACTCACCTGGGCTGCAATGTTCCTTGGGATCAAGAGAAGAATACCTTCGTATGTCCCTGCCACAATTCTCAATTCACTGAGGATGGTTCTCTCATTAATCCGCCTGCACCTCGCCCTCTCGATCTGTTCCCGCTTACGATTGAGGCGGGGGAAGTAAAGGTGGATACAGCCAGGCCAATCAGCCGGCAGTCCCTCGACCCGTCTCAGGTGGTGTATGCATGAGCAGCGGTAAGATTAATTCCCGCCTGATCGAGCATATGGTTGGATTGCTGGCGCTCTTCTTAATGGCCGTTGGGCTGTTTTTGTACGCAATTCAAGAGCCTGAGAGAATTCAGGCTGCCCAGGCTGCTCAGCTTACCACTGACCTCGACGAAGCTATGTCGCTGTATGCCCAGAACTGCTCGGTGTGTCACGGTCTGGCTGGGGAAGGGATCGGAGCTACGCCTGCCCTGAACCGTCCCGAGATGCGTACCGTTGAGGCGGATTATTTGGATAAGATCATCTCGCGCGGCTTATATGGCACCACGATGCCTGCCTGGAGTAGAGAGGATGGCGGCGCATTGAGCGATTACCAGATTTCAATTTTGGTATCGCTCATTCAAAATGGAGATTGGCAACAAACCCAGGATCGGGTTGTGAATTTAGGCCTGGCACCCTTGGTGCCCTTCACTACCCAGCCAGACCCTGCGCTTCTGGAGCAAGCAGGGTCTATTCCGGGAGGTGAGGAGCTGGTTCACGGGATTGAGATCTATGCCGTCCAATGTGTTGCCTGCCACGGAGCCGATGGCTTGGGGACATCGCTTGCTCCCGCACTCAACACTGCCTTGGTACGGGAAAAAGATATATCAGAGATCGAGAGGATTATTCTCAACGGTGTCCCAAGTACGTTGATGGCAGCCTGGAAGAACACTTTGACAAATGAAGATGTTGCTGCGTTGTTGGGGCTGATCACGCGCTGGGACGAGATACCCAGTGGAGCTATACCCGCTCCTGACCGGCCGGTGGCGGTGACCGCCGAGTCTATCCAATTAGGGGCAGATTTGTATGCTCAATCCTGTGCACGCTGTCATGGAGCAGATGGGCAGGGTACTCCACGTGCCCCGTCGCTGAATGTGAAGGGCTATCTGGCTGAGACAAATGACGCTGCCTTGCAACAGATCATTACCCTCGGCGTAGCGGGCACCTCGATGCCAGCCTGGGGTGACCGCCTGATAGATGCTGAAATCCAGGCGATCGTCGGGTATATTCGTTCCTGGGAGCCAACTGCTCCAGAGGTGGCTACACCTGCTCGTGGGGGTGGGCCTTGGTGGTCTAAAGGAAATGGTAGTGGAGCAGGGGGTATGCCCAGTGGAGGGGTGCGACCAGGAACTGGCGGTAGAGGTAGGAATAATAACGAGGGCGATCTGCCAGCAATCACCCCCTGAGCTATCTAAGGTACATGCCAGGTCAGTCTTTACGGCGACCTGGCATGAGCATTTTCAGCCCTCCGGAGGTGAGCCAGGCCTTGATGATCTGGCTATACATTTTTATCCGGTTAGCAATCCCCAAAAAGAATCCCCGGTGGTTTTCGCTGGGAGGGTGGGAAACGCCCTCCCACCAGACACGCCGGGTTCGCCATCCGTTTAGCGACGCGGCAACCGTGATGGCTGTCTCCAGCCCATAGCCTTGCGCCGCAGAGCGGTTCACGTCGTTTAGTAATTCACTTCTCAGGCAACGCTGTCCGGTGAGCCAGGGAGTAGCCCAATGGGATAGATCTGTGCTCAGGCGCCCATGGCGGAACAACCCCAGGGTCATATCGACCTCCCTATCCAGAACAGGGCAGATAAGAGCCTCGACCTGCACAGGTTTCAGGTTGATTAAGTCGGCATCCAGTAAGAGCAAGATATCTGAATGGTTATTCTTCCAGCCAGTATAGATTGCTTGACCTTTCCCCCGGTTTTTTGTATGGCAAATCAGCCGGATCCGGGTATCCCGGGCAGCAGATTGAACGACCGTATCTCGGGTGCTATCGCTTGATCCGTCATCGATCACCAGTATTTCATCCAGGATATCAACCTGGCTCAGCACATCGAGAACGCCGCTGATGAGTGAGTTCTCATTATAGGCAGGAAGGATAGCAGTGATATATTCAGCCACGCTGATTTGGGGCTGGCTGCTTGTGGAGATTTTTTCTGAGGTTATCATCTATGGAGTTACTCATCGCCAGATGTTTGCTCATCTTTAGTGTACTATAAAGATCACTTTCTGTGGTGTTTGCTGTGGATCAAAATCCTACGTTTTAAGGATGACAACCAGATCTCTCCTCCGGTAAAATGATCAGGTGATTACCTGTACAGTCATCGAATGATTGGCAATAATAATGGTTTATAGTTGATAAATGGTTGTTCGAATGGTTGGTCTACACCGTTGGCTCAAAAGATATTTGTTTTACCCGATCTTTCTATCCAGTTGCTTGTCGCTGGGTGTATATTCGGGTAGGGTAATGCTAAGCGGTAATTGGATTGTGTACAGGAACCTTGTCTGGAATTTATTTTTAGCCTGGTTGCCTTACCTGTTTTGCTTATTGGCTGTCTGGTTACACCACCGCTACCCTCGCCGATGGTGGTTGCTTGGCTTGCCTGGATTGATCTGGTTGGTCTTCTTCCCCAATGCGCCTTACCTGATTACAGATTTTCTCCATCTCGAGCAACGACCCTATATTCCCTTATGGTATGACATTCTGCTACTAGCAAGTTTCGCCTGGACTGGAATTTTCTTGGGCATTACCTCCTTGTGGATCATGCAGGGCATCGTAAAATCCTACACTGGGCAATTGATCAGCTGGTTTTTTGTGATGTTTGCCATTGGTCTTAGTGGTTTAGGTGTGTATCTTGGCAGGTTTTCGCGCTGGAATAGCTGGGACATGCTGATTCAGCCTAAGATAATCCTGGCAGAAGTGGTGGATAAGATGTCAGACCCATTTAACAACCCGCGATTCCTGGGATTTACCGCTTTGTTTGTTGCATTCTTGACTGTGAGTTACCTGATGTTCATCTCCATGAACCACGCTGGTGATGGCGATCTGTGAAAACTCCCTTCACTCAAATTTGATTTTCGCCAGTTGTAGAGAAAAACTGCCCGGCGTCTTGCATGCCGAGCAGCTATTAATCATGTTCAATAATTATCATTGCTTATCCACCCGCTGACCGCCCCCCTCCAGCACTTCGCAAGCCGTGAATTCTATTCTGGAATAGGCGCCCCCGGCACGATTCGAACGCGCAACCCTCTGATCCGAAGGTGGACGATTTGCCGTCTCCCCGGCATATCTGGGTCTGCTGAGGTGATTGGTGTCTACATCTGGCGGGTTTTCAGTCTACTGAGGCTACTGAAAGTAACCGGAATCTACTTGAATTGCACGCAAATTGCACGTAGAATGAATCGGGGCGGCGGTTCGCTGGCTGGTCGACAAGGTTTCGTAATTCTGTTCTAACGTTATTTCAATTTCTCGTTGGTTCATGAAAATTTAGAATTTTCAAATGAACCGAAGGGCGCAACTCGCTCTTATTTGAGCATGTTCTTTGGTTTGGTTATGGAATAAATCACGCCAAGAAGGATGTCAATTGTGCCAACATTGACATTAATGTCACCATAATCAACACAATGTTGAACAGATGCGAATGTTTCGGTTCAAGGCGCGATCTGCTTCGCTGCTTCGCCTTCGTGATCAATCTCTTCCGCCTGTAAATTGATGGCGGGCAGGTTGTACCGATCCAGGACATATAAACAGGTTGCCCTGGGCATGCTGGCCAGTTCTGCTGCTTTCCCGGAAATCAGCTTGCCTATCTCGAACAACTTCACTACCTACCATCTTGGATGATAATCATCCAAGATAAGGTTATAATTCTCCATGAAACGGTTCATTTCCCCCCGAAAGGGATGCCTCGATGACAGCAGGCAATAAACCATCGACCGTAAAGAAGATCTTTCAACTCAAAATCAGCCTTGACGAGATCCAGCCACTCATCTGGCGGCGCATCCAGGTGTCTGGTGATGTCTCGCTGTTCAAACTCCATTTCATTTTCCAGCTTGCCATGGGGTGGACGAACTCGCATCTGCACGAATACCACATCGGGGAGCACTACTATGGAACCCCCGATGAGGACGGCTGGGACACCCGGGAGTTAAAAGAAGAATACGCCTACAAGCTGGAGCAAGTCATCCACGGGAAGGGATTTCAATTGGGCTATTTGTACGATTTCGGAGATGGCTGGCAGCATACCGTCCTGGTCGAGGATATCCTGGAACCTGCAGAGGGGGGACGCTACCCGGCTTGCCTGGACGGGGCGCGCGCCTGCCCGCCAGAGGATGTGGGTGGCATTGGCGGGTATGAGGAGTTCCTGGAGGCAATTGCCGACCCGGACCATCTCGAGCACGACGACTACCTCACCTGGGTCGGGGGCGACTTTGATCCGGAAGCCTTCGATCGCAAGCGAACTGATGCGCAATTGAAAAACATCGATCGTTCGGAAATGGTGCGAATATACCAGCGCTACTACTCCGGTGAAATCGGTCCAGAACTTAGACTCTATCAGGTGATCTCCGACTGGCTCGAAGCGCTCACTATAGAGGAGCGTACCCAACTTGCTGGGCTACCTCTGCGCCGGGATACCATCAACCTGCTCACCTACCTGCGCGATCATCGCACCATAGGAACTCAGTCCACCGGCAATTTGCCCCTCAAAGCCATCCGGGAGGCCACCTCTGGCTTCATCAATCCGCCCGTCTTGGAGAGCAAGATAGGAGACCTAGTAAACAGGATTCGCAGCGAATACGATGTCTGGCCGGTTTACTTCATCCATGCCCTGCTGCAAGTGAGCGGTCTGCTCGAAGGTGGGCCAGGGAGGAGGCTGCGTCTAACCCTCAAAGGGGAGCATTTCCTGACCTCAGAGCCTCCTATCCAGGTTTGGTTCCTGTTGGAATCCTGGTGGCACCACACCAACTGGTTGATCGCTTACCCACTCGCAGGAATTGGAGAACGGCTCCCTTATGATTTCACCCTGATCACCCTCGATCACCTGATAGAGTTGCCGGTAGAAAAGTCGATCCCCTTTGGAGATTTCGCCGATCGTCTAATTCAGATGACCGGTTTGAAGTGGGAAGCACAGGATATGACTCATGCGCGGGACTCGCTACACAAAGCGATCGAGCGAATGGTGATCGACATTCTGGTAGAATTTCGCGTCGTAAAACGGGAAGAGAAAAACGCAAGCATTGGGAATTACCGTTACAAGACATTGCACGCTTTCACCCTCACAAAACTCGGCGGGGGCCTGCTTCAGGCAGTGGCTGGTGGGCCGTTTTGAATAAGTTGGAGGTTATTTCACTAACGGAAGGGAAATCGGTGTAAGCTTTATCGGCTAATGACCTTCTTGCCGGCTTGCTCATCTGAGAGACAGCGAATCTACTCAAATTGCCCACCAATTGCACACAATTTGGCTCTCAGAGCGGCGGTTCGTTGGCTGGTCGAAAGAGATGGGAGTAAAAATTCTCGTTTGGATGATAATCACCCGCGATAGGGTTATAATTCCCTAGAAGTGGCTCATTATTCCGAAATGGAATTCTATAATAATAGGTGCTGATGATATGGACGAAACGAAGCTGCTTGAACGTATAACTGTGAACCCGAAGATTTTTGGCGGCAAGCCAATCATTCGCGGTCGCCGGTTGGCCGTGGAGCACATGTTGGGTATGCTGGCCGCTGGCGATACACCTGAAATTATTCTACGTGGATATCCCTGGCTGGAGCCGGAGGATATCCAGGCCTGCCTCGTATACGCTCGTAGACTGGTAGCGCACGAGCGGATTGAACCCTTGAGCCTGGAGCCTGCTTCTTGAAGGTTTTACTTGATGCGTGTGTATGGGGAGGCACGCGAGATGAACTCGAAAGCGCAGGGCATGACGTCGTTTGGGCTGGGGAATGGGATGAGGATCCAGGCGACGAGGAGATCCTGGCCAGAGCTTACCGTGAAAGCAGGGTTTTAATCACATTGGATAAGGATTTCGGCGAGTTAGCTATCGTCCAAGGCCAATCTCACTCCGGAATTGTGCGTCTGGTCAACTTGTCTGCAAGGCAACAAGGGGTTTATTGCCTGCGCCTATTGGAAAAGTATAGGAATGAGTTGATTGCGGGATCGATTATTACGGCGGAACGAGACCGGGTTCGGGTACGATCTGTGGGAGATTGATGTGCAGCCATGCCCCGCTTTTTGCATACCAGCTTTCACCATCACAAAGCTCGGTAGATGCCTGCTCCAGGCGGTAGCTGACGGCCAATTTTAGATAAGTTGGGGGTTTTCTTACAAGGTGTTCTCTGCCAGGTGAGCTCACCATTTGATCTGGCTACGCAGCACAGGACCCACCTTATTGTCCATCTCAGCCCGGAGCGCACGGAAGCGCTTGTAGTCTTCAATGAAGCCTTCGTACCATTGCTGGAATGCTGCCAGGCGACCCTCATGCTTGGCGATCTCACCTAACAAAGCGCAATAGTAGGCGGCTGTAGCATATGTCTTGCGCCCATTATCAATATGGGCCTGCATCAAGCGGCGGTAAATGGCTTCAGATCGTTCGAGCGCAGTCGTTCGTGGTACTGCCGGCATGTGCGGTAAAGCATCGCGCAAAAAGGCTTGCGATTCCTTTTCTCCTTGTGCAACTTTGGCGTAAAGATCGCGCAGGTTGCTGCCCATGCGCTCATCCGGCTTCGGACCCAACGCCGCCAACAGGTGTGCTTTAGCAACCAGCTTGCTTTCCTCCATCCCTTGATAACCCGTCAATGAGGCCACTAGTGAGTAGGCATCATCGAAATGGTTCTCGCTGAGATATACCTGGCAGAGCAGATATCGCTGGCGATCTCCCAATTGGCGTAGTCGGTCAATCACCTCGGTAGTAAATGCAGCACCCGTTGCAGCCGAAACTGCAACGGCCAACCACCGCGCCTGGGCATAGGTCTCAAAGCAAGGTACGTCATCAAAGGCCGGGCGGTAGAGATCGAACGCCTTCGCAGTGTCACCCAAAGCGGAATAAGCTCGCGCCAGATAACCGCGTAACGAAAGTGTGTCCGGGCTGTCCCATGATTCGCGAAGATAATAAGCTGGGCGCGGGGGATGCGCTACTTCGAGAGCTTCCTGGGCATAATTAATCACCGCTTCCCAATCACCCGCGGTTTGCCGCTCAGCCAGCAGTGGGGTATAACAAGATGGGTAGATATGGCGAAAACGCACCCACAAGGTGCGCATGTTTTCTGTGCGTCCTGCCTGTTCGTAGAAACGCAGCAGCAGGC
>JBFYSV010000356.1:0-6949 GCA_041301185.1 Anaerolineae bacterium | reverse complement strand
ATCTAGCCGGGCAGGTCGACTTTCTGGTGAACAATGCCGGCATCTCTATCTTACAGTCCTTCTTCGACACCACAGTCGAGGCTTTCGATAAGATCATGGCAGTTAATGTGCGGGCGGCATTGTTGGTCTCGCAGGTGATCGCCAGGAAAATGGTCGCAAGCGGCAAGCCTGGGGCAATCGTCAATGTCTCCAGCCAATCCTCGATGCGCGCCGTGCAAGATCACACGGCATACTGCACCTCGAAAGGCGCCCTAGACCAGCTCACCCGGATGATGGCATTGGAGCTGGGAGCGCACGATATCCGGGTAAACGCGGTGAATCCTACGGTAACCCTGACTCCCATGGGGGAAATGGCCTGGAGCGATCCGGCAAAGAGCGGTCCGATGCTGAGGCGCATCCCCTTGAAACGCTTTGCCCGGCCGCGGGACGTGGCAGAGGTCATTGCCTTCCTGCTCAGCGACCAGGCGCACATGGTCAACGGCGTCGTCTTGCCCATTGACGGCGGATTTTTGACGACCTAGGCGAATTTCCCCCTTTTAATATAAAACAACCCCATAACACATCATCTCTGCCTTTACATCTTTTCAGTGCGACTGATCAGCTCATCTTGCGCTTTTTTGCCCATCTGGACGAAATAGGCGCTGTAGCCGGTCACCCGCACGCACAGGTTCTTATACCTGTGCGGATTCTGCTGGTCATCCAGGAGCTGCTCGCGGCTCATCACGTTGAACTGGACCTGCATGCCGCCGCGTTCGAAGTAGGTCTGTAAGGCGATGGCAAACATGGCCAAGCCATTCTCCCCTTTGATTGCCGAGGGGTGAATGCGAACGTTGAGCGGTCCTCCCGTGATTCTTTCAAAGGGCAGCCTGGCGACCGAGTTGAGCAACGCAGTCAGGCCGTTCATGTCGGCCCCCTCGGTGGGTGACTGGTTCTCGCTGACCTGTTGCCCTGCCAGCCTGCCGTCCGGGGTGGCACCGACGTCTTTTCCCATCGTGGTGAAGTCGCGGTCAGTGGAAATGCACGGGAAAAAGGTGTACGTGTATTTTGGCGAGTTGACCGCGGCTATCTCGTCAGCGAAGATGTCCACAACGCGTTTGCCAAGCTCGTCAACCCACTCTATATCATTGCCAAACTTGGGCATTTTCTTGCTCAGCCTGGCGCGCAAGAAATCATTGCCGGCGTAATTGTCCTTCAGCACTGAGACCAACTCTTTCAAGGTCAGCTCTTTGTCACGGAAGACCAGTTGCTCAACTGCAGCCAGCGAATCGATGACAGATGCCAGCCCGCTGCCCTGGATGGTCACCTTGTGATACTTGGTTCCGCCATTGTTCCAGGTGGTGGCGTTGTCGATCGTGCCTTGCAGGAAGCAATCTTCAATCCTGATCCGGCCTGCGTTGTATTTCAATTCCAGCTTGAAGTCTTTTTCAAAGGCATGGCGGTAATCCTGTAGCAAATAGCGGACTTGCTGGCGATAGGCATCCAGCAGATCGTCGATATTCTTGATCTCATCCGCTGCAGCGGTTTTCAGACCGTAATAGGGTCCGGTCATCAGGCCAATCATGCGGTTGTCCAGGGAGTATTGCGTGCCTTTACCGTTCTTCTTGTGACCGTTGGGGCTCAACGGATACTCGCCGCCGTGCAGCGCCAGCTCCATCGGGCGCAGCAGATTGAACCATAGCTGGCGCAAGCCGCCTTCCTGGGCGGGCAGGTTTGGATCATTGCACCCGTAGAAGCCATACTTGTGGACGTCTTCCTTGTCTACCCCGTATGAGAGCAGGGCAGGGATCATGGTTGCGTCATTGTAGACCACCATGCTGGCGTTCGAGCGCAGCGCGTCGCAAACTCGCAGCCAGAATTCATGATCGATCCCTGGGTAGTAGCGCACAACCACAAATGGGTTGCGCAAGCCCATTTGGTGGGCAGCCTCGACAAACAGGAAGGAAAGCTCGTTGACGCCCGGGCGGTCCCCATCCAGCAGACCTGCCAGGGTGAGGTAGTTGGGATCATCGTAGGTCACTTCCAGGTTGTACTGGGTGGTTTCAATCTCCTGGGACATGTGATCGGTTGGAGCCATGATCTCGTTATTCTTGTTGAAGAACTCCTCGATCAATTCCAGGGCGCTTTGACGGGTCAGCGTGCCGGTTTCAAGGTCCCGCTGATAGAACGGCAGCAAATACTGGTCCATGCGGTGCAAGTTGAACACGCCGCAGCCGGTAACTTTCATCAGGGGGAGCACGATGAACCAGATCAGCTGCAGGGCTTCTTGCAGTGTCCGCGCCGGATTTTGAGAGATATGCTCGCAGTTCTCGCTGATCTGGAGCAGCTCGGCTTTTCTCAACGGATCAGAGCAGGTCTGTGCTTCTTGCCTGGCCTGCTGGCTGTAGCGCAGGATGTACCTGGAGATCGCCTGGTAGCATACGATCGCGCCTTGCAGAAATTCAGCTTTATGAGGGTCACTCTGCATTTCGGGTTGTTTAGCTACCTGGCGGGCATGGGCTTCTAAACCACCCAGGCCCTGGGTGATGATCCCTTCCCAATCCAGCGCCATGTGACCCAGGGTGAAAAACCACGGCGGTCGCCGGCGAATCCAGCCGTAAGAGTAATACCACAGGACTTTTTCCTGGATCTCCTCCTGGCTGATATCCCACCATTCTTTAGAGAGTTTCTCGACCAGCTCTTTTTGTGTCTCGGTAGGGATGACCTCTTTCACTGAGCCGACTATCTTCTCCCCCGGCTGGATGAGGACGCTGATCCGATCAAGGATATAGCCCAGTGTGTTGCCATAACGGATGGCGTACGGCATATCTGCAAACAAAGGCTCGCTTTCGACTAGGTAATCTACCCTCTCGAAAAAGGTTGTCCGGTAATCTTTTTCGAACCATTCCTCTATTGAGTTTTTCAATCTCTCAGGTAACATGGTGTACCTCCTTGGTTTCTATGCTTTTTATAAGAGAGGATAATTGCTATACTCGTGATGATGAATGACATCTTATACCGAAGCAAATGCTTTAAAAACGATCATTAAAATTTTACTGGGATTTGATGGTCAACGAAAGGTCGTGATAAGCTGGCGATCTCCTCCCGAGAGGGTATCTCAAAGATTGCCGTTTCGACGGGTTTGCCCAGACTGGTGTATTTATCTACGCCCAGATCGTGGTAAGGGAGCAGGTCAACGTACATCAGGCGGGGGAATTGGCGCAGGAATTGCGCGGTTGCCCGCATGTTTTCCAGGGAGTCGTTGAACTTAGGTACAACCGGGATGCGCACAATAATGTCTACATCCTGCTGGGCGAGCTTGCGGGCATTTTCAAGGATCCGTTTATTGGAGACCCCGGTGCCGTACAGGTGAAGCTCGTCATCCATTGATTTCAGGTCCAGCAATACCAAATCTACCGACGGCAGTACATAGGCAATATGCTCCCAGGGGGTATTGGCGGCGGTATCCAAGGCGTTATGCACGCCATGCGCCCGGGTGATATCGAAGACCTCCTTGACAAAATCCTTCTGGAGCAACGGCTCTCCCCCAGAGATCGTCAGACCTCCGCCGGAATTGCGGTAATAGTCACGGTCTTTCAATACTACTTCTACCACTTCTTCGGGTTGCATGTATTTGTACACAAACACCAGGGCATCATACATGCAGTTGGCAACGCATTCACCGTGCAAGGTGCACTTTGAACGGTCGAAGATCTTCACCCCATCCTGGTTGATATAATGCGCACCTTCAGGACAGACTTCGATGCATTTCTTGCACAGGATGCACTTTTGCGGGAAGAATTGCACTTCCTGCCGAGGGGAGTTGGACTCGGGGTTATGGCACCACAGGCAACGCAGGTTGCAACCCTTAAGAAACACGCTGGTGCGGATGCCGGGTCCATCATGAATGGAGAAGCGCTGGATATTGAAGATGCGACCTTGCATGATCTCTCGTGTTGGTTCCTCAGGAACTACGCCAAATTGTATGAATTACCGGAAAATTACCTGATTTATTATAATGAATAACTCCCTGGAAAAGGGATGGATTATGTTCCTATATGCTAGCTGATAAAGATCATAAATTTAATCGAGCCCGCTTGCCTGTAACCACAGGATTACATGTTGTGCCCGGCACAATCATATCATAATTTTTAAAGGATGTAAATAAACTTTAGCGAAAAAAATGCAACCAGCGGTTGTGTTGCCGCTGGTTGCTTAATGAAATCTGCCTCGGTAATAAGCTTAGCGGTTGCGCCTGAGCCAGGAGCTTTGCAGCAGGACGACGATAAACAGGAAAGCTCCTCGCACCACTGCCTGCCAGTAGACCGTCAGGCTGAAGCCACCCACGTTAATAAAATTGAGCAAATTGAAGATCAATCCCAGCAGCAGCACACCGATCAGGGTACTGACTACCGATCCTTTTCCGCCGGTGAGCAATGTCCCTCCGACCACCACTGCGCTGATGGCTTGCAGCTCCCACCCGACTGCTTCGGTGGGTAAGGCGGTGCCACTGCGTGAAGCCAGAATTACGCCTGCCAGTCCGGCGAGGGCGCCGCTCATGGCATAGACCAGCGTCTTGGTGACTGTAACCGGCAAGCCCATCAACCGGGCGGCTTCTTCATTGCCGCCGATTGCCAGGGTGACCCTGCCAAAACGAGTATATTGCAGCAATACCGCTCCCAGGGTGTAAGCGATGAGGATTAACCATACCGGGATGGGCAGCCCCAGAAAGTTGCCGATGATTGCCTGGAAATTTTGGGAGCGATCGATCACGATCGAGTAATCGGCGACATAATCCACCCAGCTCCAGGACACATTTGGAAAGAGGTTAGCCAGGTAGATCCCAAATATTTTTGGCATGATCAACGCCAGGCCGCGGGCTGCCATAAAGGTGACCAACGTAGCGATGAAGGGCAGGATGCCTAACTTGGAGATAGTCCACCCGTTGAACAAACCAATCAGGGTGCCCACGATCACCGGGACAAAGATTGCCGGGAGCAGCCCAAAGCGGCTGAACCAGGCTGCCAGCATGCTGGTCAGCACTGCCACAGAACTGACCGAGAGATCGATCCCCCCAGTAATAATGACGAATGTCATCCCCAGGGAGATAAAAGCGAACATTGAGTTGAAAACCAGCATGGTTGTGATGTTGTAACCGCTGTAGAAGGTTGATCCAAAGATGATCGAGCCTGCCAGGAACACCACAATCAGAACAACAAAAACCAGCACTCCCTGGTTCTGGAAAAGATTGGCCGACATGAACCCACGTATTCCTTGTTTTGGAGTTGAGTTTGCTTGAGTGACTGCCATAGTTTTCTTTCCTTAACCCTTGGCGTTACGATGAGCGCTGTCGCTGCAGGTAGACCGCTGTCAGGATGATGGCAGCGTTGACAACCAGGGCAAATTCATACGGCACGCCGATTGAGATCAACGTGAATCGCGCCAGTTGGATGAATAACGCGCCTAACAAGGTGCCCCAGATGGTGGCAATACCGCCAGATAGCGGAGTACCGCCGACCGCTACCGCGGCAATGGCATCCAACTCGATATTCAATCCATTCAAATTCGCATCAGAGGCGGAATTGATTGCTACTACGATAAGACCGGCGATACCACACAGAAAACCGCTGATCACATACACTGCTGTTTTCACCCGGTTGACGGGTACACCAGCCAGGCGGGCTGCGCGTTCGTTACCACCAATGGATAGCACATATTGACCAAAAGAGGTTCTACGGACGAGCAGATCTGCCAGGATCACTACCGCAAACATGATATACACCTGGGTTGGAATCCCCAATGGGCGACCAAGGGCAAGATACTGAAAGCCGGGGTTCCTGAAAACCTGCAGGTAGCCGTTCGTCAGAACCTGGGCAATCCCACGACCACCGATATAGACGACAAGCGTGGCGATAATGGGCTGAAACCTGAGCTGGGTGACCATGAAACCGTTAAACAAGCCGACTGCTGAAGAAACAATCAGCGGTACGATAATCGCCAATGTGTTAGTCACACCCATTCCGAATCTTTGCCCTATCGAGCCCAAGAAGATCAGCGGGGCAATCTGTCCGGCGATTGCCATGATTGCACCTACGGATAAGTCGATGCCCCCGGTTGCAATCACCAGGGTCATGCCTACCCCAACGATGACAATCGTCGCAACCTGAGTTAGATTTACATTCAGTGCCTGGTTCAGGGATCGAATGTACTCTTGTTGAACGGTGCCGCTTTCTACAAATGTGGCAGTGTTGCTGATTGTGTTCCAGATCCTGAAAAAATTGAATATTACTAAAATTAGAATAACTGCCAGAATCCCGTAAGTTCGCGCTTTACCCAGTAAGCCGCGCGTGCCATCGCGCATAGTGGTGGAGATGCCAGAAGCCTGGTCGCTGGTGGTCATGATTGCACCTCAACATTGTTCTCGGATTCTCCATGCGCCATGGCGTCCATGATCGCGTCTTGTGAGATTTCCTCGCGCGAGAGTTCTGTAACGGTTCGCCGGTCGCGCATCACAAATACCCGGTGACTGCCTTCGGTAAGCTCTTCCATTTCTGATGTGATCATCAAAACCCCCACACCCTCATCCGCCAGACCGCTGATGATCTTCTGGATCTCGCCTTTTGCACCGACGTCGATGCCACGGGTGGGCTCATCTAAAATTAACAGTTGCGGGTTCATGCACAGCCAGCGTGCCAGGAGCACTTTTTGCTGGTTGCCGCCAGACAGCTCGCGAATTTTCTGATCCGGCGATGACAGCTTAATTCCCAGCATCTTGATAAACTGGTCAACAATCTGCTTTTGTTTATCCCGGTTGATGATACCGTTATGGGTCAGCCTTGGTAAAGCTGCCAGGGTTAGATTTTCTCTCACGGAGAGGAATGGGACAACGCCCTCTGCTTTGCGATCTTCTGGGCAGTAACCCATGCCTACATCGATTGCATCTCGGGTCGACAAGAAACTCACGGGTTTACCG
>JBFYSV010000354.1:0-16365 GCA_041301185.1 Anaerolineae bacterium | reverse complement strand
CGACCTGGCTCTCCAATGGTATGAACCTGCCAATCCTGGACCCGATGATCCTTTCCTGGGCCAGAGGAAATACCGGTCCGATCCCGAACATGGCATTTTTCGGTTTGATCATGTTCCTGCTCGGTCTCTTCCTTGAAAAATACACCAAGTTTGGCCGGTATGTATTTGCCATTGGTGGGGCTGAAGATCGCGCCAAGCTGGCTGGTGTGCCAATTGATAAATATAAGATCCTGGCTTTCACCGTAGCCGGCTTCTTTATGGGAGTGGGCGGCGTGCTGAACTCTGCACGCATTGGGGCTGGGGCGGCTAATTCGGGCCTGAACTATCTGTTCGCAGCCATCACCGCGGTTGCGGTGGGTGGCACCGCCCTGACTGGCGGCACCGGCGGGGTAGTGCAAACCCTGGTCGGCGCGCTGATTGTCACCGTCATCAGCAATGGGTTGCTGATGGTCGGAGTGCCCAGCGTTTCTATCCTGGCTGTGCAAGGTGTGATCATCACCATTGCAGTGATCCTGACCCTGGATCGCAGCAAACTGCCGTTTGTAAAATGAGGCTGGAGGAGACGATGGAGCAAGCAACTGTCATAGATAAACAAGCCAAAGATGTCACAGAAGACATTGTCCTGGATGTTCGCAATGTATCCAAGCATTTTCCCGGCGTCCAGGCTCTGGCAAATGTGAGCATGCAGGTTAAACGCCACGAAATTATTGGCTTGGTTGGGGAAAATGGGGCGGGGAAATCTACATTATTAAAAATATTGATCGGAGCTTACCAACCGGATGATGGCGAGATCTTCGTGCGCGGTAAGCCGATCCAGATCCATAGCGTTAAGGACGCCACCGAAGTCGGTCTGGCGATGGTGTTCCAGGAGCAGTCCATGCTGCCCAACCTCACCGTCCGAGAGAACATTTACCTGGGGCACGAAGAATCCTTCTCGCGGCTGGGCATGATCAACTGGAAAAAGATGGATAGCGAAGCCCGACGCCAGCTGGCCAAGGTAGATTTGGATATTGACCCAAACACCCCCACTTATAAGCTCACATTTGCCACGCGGCAGATGGTCGAGCTGGCGCGGGTTATGGCGCTGGAGGATCTGACCCAATATGAACCGATTGTCATCCTCGATGAGCCTACAACCGTGCTGGAAAAAGCCGAAAAAGAGCTGCTTTTTGAGCGCGTGCGGGCATTGAAAGATCGCGCTTCAATCATATTTGTCTCCCATCACCTGGACGAAATCTTTGAATTGACCGACCGGGTGTATGTTTTCAAAGACGGCAAGAATGTCGCCGAGCTGGTGACCAGCGAAAGTAATGTGAGCCAGCTGCACCGCTTGATGGTTGGGCGCGAGATCAAAGGTGAATATTACCGCCAGGGCAAACAAACGAAAGCCGGAGCGGATGTGGTACTCAGTGTTGAGAAGCTGAACAAGCAGAAGGATTATAAGGACGTAAGTTTTGAGCTGCATAAAGGGGAGATTATCGGCTTTGCGGGCGTATTAGGCTCGGGACGTGAAGGCGTCTGCCGGGCAATTGCCGGGGTGGAAAGACCTGACAGCGGAGTGGTGCGCATCAATGAAAAGCCGCTTTCGCTCGGCTCTACTTCGGCATCGATCCGGGCTGGGATCGGCTATGTACCCCAGGACCGCGGCATGGAAGGGTTGGTGTTGTATCTTAGCATTGGACCGAACATCACTTTGCCGGATATGAGCAGCGTCATGCGGTATAACCTGCTCAGCAACAAGGCAGAGAGGGAGCTGGCAGTGCACTGGATCGAGCGCATGGCGATTAAGACGCCTGGTCCCAACGCCCTGTGCCTGAACCTGAGCGGTGGTAACCAGCAGAAGGTGGTGCTCTCCAAATGGCTGGCGTCCAAGGTGAAAGTGTTTGTCCTGGACCATCCGACGCGTGGGGTGGATGTCGGCGCAAAGGAAGAAGTCTACGAATTGATCCGCGAGCTTGCCGGACAGGGTATTTCCTTTCTGCTGATCGCGGATACATTGGAAGAGACCATCGGTTTGAGCAACGTGATCTATACCATGAAAGATGGGGAGATCACCAAGCGCTTCGACGCCCCGCCGGAAAATAAACCGATGCCGCTCGATCTTATTGAGTATATGATGTAAGCACAATCCCCGCGCTCCAGGAGAGGAAGTATCTATGTCTGTCCAATCAGCTCTCAAGAAACTCCCCAAGTCCAGGAACCTGGTGGATTACATGCCAATCATCGCCCTGGTGGTGTTGATGATTGTGATGGCAATCGGCAGCCCACGCTTCTTGATGCCCTCGAACTTGCACGGCTTGCTCACCCAAAGCTCCACCCTGCTGGTGATGGGCCTGGGTGAAACCTTTATAATCTTGCTAGGCTCGATCGACCTTTCGCTGGCGCCGATAGCGGCGATGGCGACAATCATCGCTGCCATGCTGATCCCCAGCCTGGGTTATTTCGCCTATGTGGTTGCCGTGCTTTTCGGGGTATTTGCCGGGCTGGTGACAGGGTTGGTGCACACCAAGGCGCGTATCCCGTCTTTCATTGCCACACTGGGAGCAATGGGCTTGTGGACCGGGGTGGGCTTTGTGATCTCCAAAGCGACCCCGATCACGGTTGCCGCCGGAGATATCCATTACACCAAATGGGTAACCGGCAACATATTGGGGATCAATAATGTGATCTTCCTGGCTACTGCGGTTCTGCTGATCACCTTTATTATCGAAAAATATACCCGTTTCGGGCGCTACGTGAAGGCGATTGGCGCTGGCGAGCGCGCCACCTCTGTCTCTGGGGTGGCGATTGACCGGTATAAAACTCTGGCATTCGTCCTCTCTGGCACACTGGCAGCTTTCTCTGGTGTGCTGCTCTCGGCGCGCATGGCGGGAGGCTCGGCGCGTATGGCGGATGGCATGCAGATGAAAGCCATTGCGGTGGTCGTCCTGGGCGGAACGGCGATCAGCGGCGGTATTGGCGGCGTGATGCGCACCCTGGTGGGGGTGCTGATCGTCATCGCCCTAGATACGGGCATGACCATGGCAGGGGTCAACCCCTGGTTCCAGCAAGCAGTTTATGGAGGCATCATCATCCTGGCGGTCGCCCTGACGATTGACCGGTCCAGGATTACGATCATTAAATAATCAGTCGAATATACAGTTCATGCGGGCGATACCGCCCGTATGTTCTTACGCGGTTCGGACAGGAGTGCAGACGATGATCGCAGTAGCCGTTCAAAAGCCAAACATGTTGGTAGTCGTGGAGATCCCAGAGCCAACCCCAGGACCGTATGAAGCCAGGATCCGCAATGAGGCTGCCTGCCTGTGCAATATGACCGACAGGAAGCTGGTCGAAGGGCATTTTCCGGGGGTGGAGCAATACCCGCTGTTGTTGGGTCACGAATCGGTGGGTATTGTGGATCAGGTGGGGGAGAAGGTGCGCAGCTTCAAGGTGGGCGACCGGGTGGTGGGCGGGCTGCTGCTCAACAGCACCGATGCCCATTTTGCCAGCGGGTGGGGCGGGTTTTCTGGATACACCCTGGCTGGGGATCACCTGGCAATGGTCGCAGACGGGGTGGTAGATAACGCTCACGGCTGGTTTGAGGTGAATGAGATTATGCGCAGCGTGCCCAAAACCATTGCGGTGGAGGATGCGCTCATGCTGTGCACCTGGCGGGAAGTGTACGGCGGGTTTGGGGATTTTGACCTGCAAGCCGGGGATGATATCCTGGTCTTCGGAGCCGGACCGGTGGGGCTGAGCTTTGTGAAGTTTGCCCGCTTGCTGGGGCTGGGGTATATCGGCAGCGTCGATCTGCTGCCGGAGCGGCGCAAGATCGCCCTGGAGATGGGCGCGGATGCAGTCTTTGCGCCAGATGACCCTGCCGTAGCGGAGCTGGTAAAACGGCGCGGCAAACCATTCGATGCAGTCATCGACGCAGTGGGTAAGGAAGCGATCATTAACGCATCTCTGCCATTAGTTAAGATGGGGGGAGCGGTGTGTGTGTACGGGGTGATCGATTCGGAGAGTATTCGCCTGGATAAGGCGAAAGGCCCGTATAACTTCAATCTGCTGGTGCACCAATGGCCTACCCGCTGGCGAGAGGCTGCTGCCCAGGAACCGCTATGCGAATGGATTGAAGCCGGTAAGCTGAGCTATAAAGAGTTCATCTCAGCGGAGTACCCGGTGGAGCTGGTCACCGAGGCTTACCAGTATTCCAAGACTGGGATTCCGATCAAGACATTGTTGAGATTCTAATAGGAGGGGATGTGAGATACCGACCTTTTGGACGCACCGGATGGAACATATCTGAGATCGGTTTTGGCGCGTGGGCAATTGGCTCGGCGTGGGGGGAGGTGAGCGAGGAAGACGCCCTGGGGGCGATCCTGGCATCGATCGATAACGGGGTAAATTTCATTGATACCGCCGATGTGTACGGGGACGGGCGCAGCGAGCGGCTGGTCAGCCGGGCGCTCAAAGCGCGCTCGGAGCGGGTGTATGTGGCGACTAAAGCCGGGCGGCGCCTGGATCCACATGTGGCGGAGGGTTTTAACCGCCAGAACCTGACCACGTTTGTCGAGCGCAGCCTGCGCAACCTGGATACGGAGACGATCGACCTGATCCAGCTGCACTGCCCGCCCACCCAGGTATACTATATGCCGGAAGTGTTCGCCATCCTGGACGACCTGGTGCAGGCAGGCAAGCTGCGCTTCTACGGGGTCAGCGTGGAGAAGGTCGAAGAAGCGCTCAAGGCGATCGAGTTCCCCAACGTGCAAAGCGTGCAGATTATCTTCAATATCTTCCGCCAGCGCCCGGCTGAGCTGTTCTTCGAGATGGCGAAGCAGCGCCGGGTGGGCATCCTGGCCCGCGTGCCGCTGGCGAGCGGCTTGCTGAGCGGCAAGATGAGCCGCCAGACCGAGTTCCCGGCGGATGACCACCGCAAGTTCAATCGCTACGGGGAGTCTTTCGACGTGGGCGAGACTTTCTCCGGTGTGGATTACGAGAGCGGGCTGGCGGCAGTCGAAGCGCTGCGACCCTTAGTGCCGCCCGGGGTGAGCCTGGCGCAGTTTGCGCTGCGCTGGATCTTGATGCACGCTGCGGTCAGCCTGGCGATCCCGGGTGCAAAAAATCCGCGCCAGGCGGCGGAGAACGCTGCGGCGGCAGACCTGCCCGCCCTGGACGAGGCAATTATGCAGCATACGGTGGCGATCTATGACCAATTCATTCGCAGCCAGGTCCACCAGCGCTGGTAGATACGATGATGGAGCACTAAACCTGATTTGTTAAGAACCAACTCAAATGATTGTTCAGGAGGATATCTTATGGATCTTGAATTGAAAGGCAAAGTAGCCGTGATCACCGGTGGGAGCGTGGGGATTGGGCTGGCAGTGGCTGAGGCGCTGGCGGCAGAGAGCGTGCACCTGGTGCTGTGCGCCCGTGACGAGCCGCGCGTGCTGACAGAGGCCAAACGAATCCAGGATCAGTTTGGGGTCAAAGTGGTTGGCGTGCAGGCTGATGTGAGCAAGGCTGAGGATATCGACGTCCTGCTGAAGCGGGTGGAGAAGGAGTTCGGCGGGGCAGATATCCTGATCAACAACGCCGGGACGGGAAGCAATGAGAAGATCATGACCGCCCCGGATGAGAAGTGGCAGTACTACTGGGACCTGCATGTGATGGCTGCTGTGCGCCTATCGCGCGGGTTGATCCCGTTCATGCGCCAGCGCGGCTGGGGAGTGATTATTAACAACGCCTCGATCTGCGCCAAGCAGCCGCTGGATTACGAGCCAATCTATAACGTGACCAAAGCGGCCCTGATGATGTTCTCCAAGGTGCTCTCCAACGAGGTGGTTGGCGATAATATCCGGGTGAACTGCATCAACCCGGGGCTGGTGCTGACCCCAGACTGGGTCAAGACCGCCAAGCAGCTCACCGAAGGCACGGAGCAGACCTATGAGCAGTACCTGGACGGGGTTGCCAAGCGCTTCGCGCCGATCGGGCGGTTTGCCTCGCCAGAGGAGCTGGCGCACTTTTTTGTATTCCTGTGCTCGGATAAGGCCAGCTATTGCGTGGGATCTACGTACTATGTGGACGGCGGCTGGCTAAATGTGGTAGCGTAAGACGAGATTGCTTCGCGGCGGCTGCAAAGAACGCAGCCGAAAGCGCTCGCACTGACATAATAATAATAAGGAGAAAAAAACATGAAACAAGCCATTATGACTGCCCCTGGTGAGATCGAGATCCGGGAAATCCAGGAACCGGTTGCCGGCGAGGGCGAGGTATTGCTGCGCATCCAGCGGATAGGTGTCTGCGGCTCGGATATGCACGTCTATCACGGCAAGCACCCGTACACCGGTTACCCGGTGGTGCAGGGCCACGAGTATTCCGCCAGCATCGAGAAGGTTGGCAAGGGCGTTACCGGATTGAAGCCGGGGTTGAAGGTCACCTCCATGCCGCAGATCGTTTGCGGCAGGTGCGAGGCGTGCCTGCGCGGCGATTACCACATCTGCGACGAGCTCAAGGTGGAGGGCTTCCAGGCTCCGGGCTGCGCCCAGGAGCTGTGGGTAGCCAAAGTGGATATGATCATTCCCTTGCCGGAGGATTTTTCCTACGAGCAAGGCGCGATGGTGGAGCCGGTCTCGGTGGCTGTGCATGCGGTGCGGCGCGCCGGCGGCGTGGAAGGCAAGAACGTGGCTGTGCTGGGCGCCGGGCCGATCGGCAACCTGGTCGCCCAGGTGGCTCACGCAGGCGGTGCGAAAGTCCTGATTACGGATGTCAGCGATTTCCGCCTGGATCTTGCCCGGCAATGCGGGTTGGAGAACACCTGCAACCCGAACAACGAAAGCTTGAAAGAAGCTGTACTGCGCACCTTTGGTCCGCAGAGCTTTAAGGTGGGCTTCGAATGCGTTGGCATTGAAGCCACCATGACAGATGCCATCGAGAATATTGCCAAAGGCGGCACGATCGTGGTGGTAGGCGTCTTCGGAGATAAACCCCGGGTGGATATGGGCCTGGTGCAGAACAACGAGCTGAACCTGGTGGGCACTTTGATGTACCAGAAAGAGGATTATCTAAAAGCAGTGGAGCTAATCTCTTCTGGTAAAGTGCAGCTGAGCCCGCTGATGTCCAAGCATTATCCGATGGATGAATACCTGGAGGCGTACCGCTTCATCGACCAGGCGCGGGATAAGGTCATGAAGGTATTTATTGATATCGCCCCGAATTAAGGGCATGCAGGCAGGAGCTGAATGTGAGATACGCAATCAATAACTGGGTATATAACGACGAGCCGCTGCGAGATACCTTCGCCCGGCTGGCAAAATACGGCTACGACGGGGTCGAGCTGAAGGGCGAGATCCAGCAGTATGATGTGGCAGAGGTAAAGGCGCTGTGCCGGGAGTTCAGCCTGCAGGTGACGTCTGTTTTGGGCTGGAATATCTACCCTATCCCGGGGCGCGACCTGGCTTCGCCGGATGAAACTGAGCGCTGGGCAGCCCTGCGATACGGAGGGGAGTGCATCGATTTTGCCGACGCGGTGGGCGCCCGGGTGTTCGTGGTGATCCCTGCCCCAGCTAACCGGGTGGCGCCGGTCGGCAACCCGCCAGACCCCAAAGCCTGGATGGAAGCGGCAAAGGTCGAATGGGACCTGGCGGTTGATTCGATCCGCAAAACCGCCAAATATGCGGCGAAATTCGGGATCGAGCTGGCGGTAGAGCCGATCAACCGCTACGAGACGTACATGGTGACCACCGTGGACGACGTCCTGCGCTTTAATGCCGATGTGAACGAGCCCAACGTGAAGATTAACCTGGATGCCTTCCACATGAACATCGACGAGGTCGATCCGGCGCAGGCTGTGCGCAAGGCAGGAGCAAACCTGATCCATTTCCACGCGGCAGATAGCAACCGCCTCGCGCCCGGACGGGGTCACACCGATTTCAAAGCCATCCTGTTTGCGCTGAAAGAAGTCGGTTTCAAAGGCGCATTTGTGCTGGAGCCGGTGCCGCCTTACCCGGCGCCGGGCATTGCCATCTCGATGCCGGAGTACACGCACCTGCGGGATGCCTTTGCCGAGGAAAGCATCCGCTACTTGAAAGCGATCGAAACCTCGCTTTAAGAGGCGTCGCTTAGACCAGCCTCTTCTCCCCTGACCTCTCCTCCCGCACCGGGAGGAGAGGTGGGTGGTACGTTAAGTTTGGAGACATAGAATGCCAAAATTTGGAGCTAACGCATTTATCTGGATCGATGATTGGAGCAATGAGAAAGGGGCGCATGCCATCGCGGAAGCCGGGCGATTGGGATTTGATTTCATTGAGCTCCCGATGATGAAACCGGAGTTGTTCGAGCATAAGCCTGCGGTGAAAGCCTTGCAGAAAGCGGGTATCCAGGCAACGGCATCTCTGATACTGCCGGCCTCCGTGCATATGCCCCGCTATCCGAAGAAAGCGCGCAAGTTCCTATTCATGGCGCTGGAAAGACTGGAAGCCGTAGGTGGAACTTACCTGTGCGGGTGTGTTGCCTTTGCCGGTGGGATATTCACCGGGCAGCCTCCTACCCAGGCTGAGCGCCAGGTGGTGATCAATACGCTGGGAGAAGTATGCCTGGAGGCAAAAAAGCGCGGCATTACCGTGGGACTGGAGTGCGTCAACCGCTATGAGTCTTACCTTTACAACGCTCTTGCGGACGGGCGCGACACGGTCAAAGCGGTCGGCATGGATAACTTTGAGCTGCATGCCGATACTTACCATATGAATATCGAAGAAGAGGGCTTCTACCAGCCGCTGGTGGACGTGGCAGACGTGTTGGGATATATCCACATGAGCGAGAGCCACCGCGGCCAGGTGGGCACCGGGACGATCAACTGGGAGGATGTCTTCCGCGGGTTAAAGGACGCCAGCTACAAAGGCCCGCTGGTGCTCGAGTCGTTTTCCGGCAATAACCCGGAGCTGAGTGCTGCCATCCGGCTGTGGCGCCCGCAAAATAAAACGCCGGAATACCTGGCAATCGAGGGACTGAAATATCTACGCACAATGGCAGAAAAGTACACTTTATAGCTATGTATCTGTCCGAAAAATTCTCGGCGGCTTTGGAAAGCCGCCCTACGTAGGGCAGGTTTCCAAACCTGCCAGATAATTTTAGGATAGGTGCTAATTCTATTGACAAAGGAGAGGGTTATGATTAAGAGTATTACCGATAGCGCCATACTCAATAACGGGGTCAAGATGCCCTGGCTTGGGTTTGGGGTGTTCCTTTCCCCGGTGGGTGAGGAGACCTACAACTCTGTGCGTTGGGCGCTGGATGCCGGCTACCGGCATATCGATACGGCGACGATCTACGAGAATGAAGAAGATGTGGGCAAGGCGATCCGGGAGAGCGGCGTGCCGCGCGAGGAGATCTTTGTCACCACCAAAGTCTGGAATGACGACCAGAGATCGGGCAAGGTGCGCGAAGGCTTTGATTTGAGCCGTAAAAAGCTGGGCATGGATGTGATTGACCTGTACCTGGTGCACTGGCCGGTGGAAGGGAAATTCGTTTCCACCTACAAGACCCTGGAGAAGTTCTACCAGGAGGGCACGGTGCGCGCTATCGGTGTGAGCAACTTCCTGGTGCACCATTTGGAGACTCTGTTACCGCAGGTTGAGGTCGTCCCGGCGGTGGATCAGGTGGAGTGGCATCCCTGGCTGCAGCTGCCCGACCTGTACGAGTATTCCCGCAAGAACAAAATCCAGCTCGAGGCCTGGGGACCTTTGATCCAGGGACAGGGCGGCAGTATTCCGGTGGTGGTCGAGATCGGCGAGAAATACGGCAAATCTTGGGCGCAGGTGCTGATCCGCTGGGAGCTACAGCGTGAGGTAGTCACGATCCCCAAATCCAACACCCCCAGCCGGATTATGGAGAACGCGGATGTGTTCGATTTCGAGCTATCGGCGGAGGATATGGCGGCGATCAACGCCCTGGATGAGCACAAGCGCGTGGCAGCCGACCCGGATACATTTGATTTCTAAGCACAAGCAGGCAGAGGGAGCATCGCGTATGGCGCAGAAATACTTGCTTGGAGTGGACCTGGGAACCAGCAGTACCAAATCGGCATTGTACACAACCGGTGGAAAGCTGGTGGCTGAAGCCACTCTGGAAGTGCCTATTTACTACCCAAAGCCGGGGGTGGTGGAGCAGGAGAGCGACGATTTCTACCGCACCGCCGCCCAGACGGTGAAGGACTGCCTGGCGAAGAGCGGCATCGACCCCAGGCAGGTGGCTGCCATTGCCTTTGACAGCCAGATGGCAGGGATCGGGACGGTGGACGAGGACTTCAACCCGGCGACCCGTTTCGACTCCTGGCTGGACATGCGCTGCAAGCCGTATATCGAGTATATCAACCGGGAGCACGGCGACCAGGTGACTCGCCTGACCGGCTGCCCACCCACCTGCAACCACGGCTCCAAGCACCTGTGGTGGAAAGAGGAGCAGCCCGCGGCTTACCGGCGGATCGCCAAGTTTGTCACCCCGGCGGGATATGTGGCAGGCAAGATGGCGGGCTTGCGGGGTGAAGATGCCTTCATGGATTACACCTTCATCCACTTCTCGGGCTTCAGCGACGCCGCTCGTAGCGCCTGGTCGGACGAGCTGGTGGAGGCGATGGGCGTGGAGCGGAGCAAGCTGCCACGCATCGTCGAGCCCTGGTTTGTGGTAGGAGAGGTGAGCCAGGCAGCCGCAGCAGAGTTTGGATTAGCCGCCGGGACGGTGGTTGCGGCAGGCTGCGGCGATACAGCTGCCAGCGCCCTGGGCGGGGGCATCACCCGCTCGGGGATGCTGTACGATGTGGCAGGTACCGCGGCGATCCTGGCGGGCTGCACCGACCAGTACGTGGCGGATGTGAAAAACCGGGCCCTGATGACCATGCGCTCGGTGATCCCGGGGTTGTGGAATCCCCTGGCGTACATCGCCGGGGGCGGGATTGCGCTGCGCTGGTTCCGCGACCAGTTCTTCAACCGCCTGCGGGGCGAGGAACAGGAGCTGGGCAACGACCTGTACGCAGAGCTAATCGAGCAGGCTGCCGGGGTGGCGCCCGGCTCGGACGGGCTGTTCTTCTCGCCGCACCTGGGCGGGCGGATTTGCCCGGCGACGCCCGAGATGCGCGGCGCCTGGCTGGGGTTCTCCTGGGGGCACACCCAGGCGCACTTTGCCCGCTCGGTGCTGGAGAGCGTGGCTTACGAATACGCGTACTACCTGGGCATCTTGCGCGAGCTGATCCCCGGCTTGAGCTTGTTCGAGGCACGCGTGGTGGGCGGCGGGGCGCGCAGCCCGGTGTGGAACCAGATCAAGGCAGACGTGCTGGGCGTGCCTTACCAGCCGCTGAAAGGCAACGAGTTTGGCTCGTGGGGCAGCGCAATGATCGCCGGGAAGGCAGCCGGGGTGTTCGATGACCTGGCAAGCCTGGCGGACGAGCATGCCATCCCTGCCGGGGCGATACTCAAGCCCGAGGCAGGTACTCACGCCACCTATGAGCCGATGGTTGCGGAGTATATCCAGTGGCAATCGCTGCTGGCGAGGTCTTTTGGGCAGGTGGCTGGCTGAGCCAGGGAGGTGGAATGGATCCATACTAATTCAAAAGAGAACGAACACTCCTGTGGAGGGAGCAAACCTTGTTTGGATAGTCAATCAGTAAGGAACTTTAATCAAAAAAATACCAGTTTCGATAATTTAAGGAAGGAGATCGTCATGAGAAAGGCTTATACAATATTTGCAATCCTGTTACTGGCATCCATGCTTCTGGCAAGCTGCGCGACACCTACACAGGCGCCCGAGCCAGCTGCACCACAGGCGCCAGCAGCAACCGAGGCTCCGGTAGCGATGGAAAAAATCGTCGTCGGCTGGACGCCTCCGGACATCACCGGCGTGTTCAAAACCGCCACGGATTTCTTTGAGAAGTCACTGGCGGATGCCAATGCGAACGGGATCGAAGCTGAGCTAATTACTCAGGCAGTCACCAGCCACACGCAGTTTGCAGACCAGGTTGCGATCATCGAGGACTTCATCCAGCGAGAGGTAGATGTCATTGCGGTCTCGCCCATCGAGCTGGAGGTGATCAAGCCTGCCCTGAAGAAAGCCAATGAAGCAGGTATACCGGTGATTATGGTCAACCTGCTGGAACCGCAGACCGATCTCGATATCGCCTCCTATATCGGCTTCGACAATACGGCGGCTGCGGAAGTCTCGGCATACGCGTTGCTGGATTTCTTCGGCGGACCTGGGGTGCTCGGATCGGGTGAGAAAGTGGAAATTGCACCTGACGAGTACCTGGATCTCGCCTTCTGGAAGAACCTGTACGACAACCTGCCCCAGGAAGAGAAGGATAAGATCGTGGCAAGCGGCGCGATCATCGAAGGCGTGGCAGGCGGTTTCTTCTCAGCGGCTCGCCTGAAGGGTTTCCACAATGTGGTTGACCAGTACTCCGGGATCGAAATCCTGGGCGTGCCCTGCGCAGCGGACTGGAACCGCGAGAAAGGTATCAAATGCGCGGAGGACTTCCTCCAGGCAAACCCGACCGGGATGGACTTCATGTGGGCAGCCTCCAATGAAATGGGCCTGGGCGCGATGATCGCTTCTGAGAACGCGGGCAGGTTACAGCTTGCAACCGAACCTGTAACGGTAGGCAGTGACAAGGTGGCTATCTTCACGAATGATGTGACACCCGAATCGGTGGACCGGATCGCGGAAGGCAAGATCGTTGCTGAGACCACCCACGGCTTCGCAGATTGGGGCTGGTACGGTGGTGAATATGCGGTCATGCTGGCTTGCGGCGAGGATGTACCGGGGACCTTTGACATCCGCCCGCGCACGGTCTTCATGGAAAACGCTCGCCAGTTCTATCCCGATCCTGCATTGCCGCCGATCGATTGGGAAACCATCAAGGCGAACTGTAAGTAGTCATACAGCAAGTGTATACCGTTCTTTGAACGGAAATGGGTCAGCCTCCCTCCAGTATGATTAAGTTGGAGCCTAGACCCTTCGGAATTGAAACATATGAAGGGTCTGGCTCCGCAACAACCTGTAGCGAATAAAAGGAGACCTAGCGATGGTCTTTCAAGATAAGGTAGTGGCAGTCAGCGGGGCAGCGATGGGGATCGGCAAGGCAGCGGCATTAGCATTTGCCCGGGAGGGGGCGCGGGTGGCGCTGGTCGATACCGATGTGTACGCCGGGAAGCAAGCCTTGCTGGATTTCGAGGGATTGCCAGGAGAAGCAGCTTTCTTTACCTGCGATGTCTCGGATGAAGCGCAAGTGAAAGCAATGGTGGAAGGCATCCTCCAGCAGTGGGGCCGTCTGGATGTGTTTGTCAATAATGCCGGAATCTACACCCAGGCAGATATCCTCGGGACTACACTGGCGGATTGGGAGCGTATCCTGCGGGTAAACCTGACCGGGGTGTTCCTGTGCTCCAAGTACGCCGCCGAAGCGATGGTGCGCCAGGGTAGTGGCGTGATCGTTAATGTTGCCTCTGAGGCGGGTGTGGTGGGGATTGCCGGGCAGGTGGCATATAACACCTCCAAGGCGGCTGTGATCGGGCTGACCCGAAGCTGCGCGGTTGACCTGGCGCAGTACGGCGTGCGAGCCAATGGAGTCTGCCCGGGTACCACGGATACGCCCCTGGTGCGGCAGGCAGTCGAGCGCGCTGCCGACCCGGTTGAAGCCCGGCACAAGCTGGAATCGGTGCGCCCGCTCAACCGACTGGGCAAGGTTGAGGAGATCGCCGCCGCGATTCTATTCATGGCAAGCGACGAAGCCGGTTACGCTACAGGCGCAATCTTGAGCATCGACGGCGGCTACACCGCTCAATAAACCGTCCTGGCGGGCGTGTAATCAGAGACAACGAGGCATCATGGAAAATTCGTCTGATGGTATTCTCTTGAAGATGGAGCAGATCGACAAGCAGTTTCCGGGTGTGCACGCCCTGGACCATGTCGATTTTGAGCTGAGAGAGGGTGAGGTGCACATTTTGCTGGGGGAGAACGGCGCCGGAAAGTCGACCTTGATGAAGGTATTGAGTGGGTCACTGAGCCGGGATAGCGGGAGGATATTGGTTTATGGTAAGGAAATCGGTGAGTTGACTCCTGAGCGCTCACGGGAGCTGGGCATCGATATGGTCTATCAGGAGCTGAGCCTGATCCCTGCACTGACCGTGGCAGAAAATATCTTCCTGGGAAAACCTCTCCTCAACCGCTTTGGCATGGTCGATTGGCCTGGGATGAGGCAGAAATCCGTTGAGAGCCTGGCGGAGCTAGGGGTGGAGATCGATCCAAGCCTGGAAGTGCGCCGGCTCAACGTAGCCGAACAACAGCTTACCGAGATCGCCCGCATCCTCACCAAGCAGCCGCGGATCGTGCTGCTGGACGAGCCGACCTCAGCTTTATCCGAGACGGAACGCGAGCGGCTATTTGAGCTGATCCGCCGCCTGCAAGCCCGGAAGGTGGGTATTGTGTATATCTCCCATCGCCTGGATGAAGTGCCGCTGATCGGGAACCGGGTGACGGTGTTGCGAGATGGTCGGGTAGTGGGTACGATACCGGTGAGCGAGGCCAATGAGGATACCCTGATCCAGATGATGGTTGGCAAGCAACTGACTGAACAATTTACCAAACACTCATCGGTTCAGGAGGAGGAGATATTCCGGGTGGAGCACCTGACCGTGCCAGGCAAGCTGTTCGATGTGAGCTTCAACCTGCGCAAGGGTGAGATTCTGGGTGTTTTTGGGTTGATGGGTGCGGGTCAGGCGACTTTGACCCGGGCTCTGTTCGGGCTGAATTCGATCACCAGTGGAAAATACTTCATTGCCGGCAAAGAGGTTACCATCCGCAACCCTGGGCAAGGGATTGCCAACGGGATGGGACTCTTGACCCGAGACCGGCGCGAAGGGCTTGTGCCAGCGCTGGCTGTACCGCCGAATATCACCCTGGCAAAACTCAGCCAACACACCCCGTTGCATGTGATGAACTTGAAGCAAGAGAAAGACATTGGGGCGGGTTTCGTGAGAGATTTGCGCATCCAGCCGCCCATGCTCGACCGCCAGGTGATGTACCTGAGTGGCGGCAACCAACAAAAAGTTGTCCTTGCCCGCTGGTTATACAGTAACTCACGGGTGATGATCTTCGATGAGCCTACGCGGGGCATTGATGTAGGCGCAAAAGCGGAAGTATTTGCACTGATGGATCGCCTGACCCAGGAAGGCGCTAGCATTATTATGGTCTCTTCGGAGATGCCTGAAGTGATTGCAATGTCCGACCGCATCCTGGTCTTGCGCGGTGGGGAAATCGTTGCCGAGTATGGCGCGGGGACTACACAGGAACAACTCCTGCGCAGCGCCAGCCTGGGCTAATTTGAGTGGAGGTTAGCGTGGCAGAAAACACCAATCCAGAACCCCCAAAGAAGGATTCGGGCTCAACAACAACCGGGATCTCGCGGACACGGCAGATCATTTATCAGAGCGGGCCGCTGATTGCCCTGCTTCTGATCAGCATCTATCTCAGTTTTGCATCCCCTTATTTCCTGACCACTTCGAACCTGGTTAATATTGTACGGCAATCATCGATCACCGCCATTCTGGCGATCGGTCAAACCCTGGTGATCCTGACGGGCGGCATCGATATCTCGGTGGGGGCGATCACGGCACTGGCGGGGTCAGTGGCGGCGGTGCTGATGACCTCTCAACTGAATATCCTAGGATTGACGATCGGTCCGGTGAATGTATGGGTCGGCATTCTTGTGGCTCTGATTGTGGGAGTCAGCGCAGGATTTATTAACGGCTTTATTACGACCAAGGGACGTATCCCGGATTTTATCGCCACTTTGGGCACCCTATCGATCTATCGCGGGATTGCTCTGCTGGTGACGGATGGCTTGCCGGTGCCTTCACACCTGACCGCCACCGCAGTGAGCGGGCAGATCCCGCCCTTGCTGATCTGGCTGGGAAGCGGCGAGATCTACGGTGTCCCGGCGGCAGGGATCGTAGCGGTGATGGTCACATTGGTGGGCTATCTTCTTCTACGCTACGCCACCCTGGGGCGGTTTATTTATGCTGCGGGAGGCAATCGTGAGGCGGCGCGGGTATCGGGCATCAATGTCGACCGGGTAAAGATTGCGGCGTATATGTGCTCGGGCTTGGCATGCGCCATTGCCGCCATGGTGCTGGTTGGACGGTTAAACTCAGCCAACGCGTTGATGGCAGAGGGGGAGGAGCTGCGCTCGATTGGCGCCACGGTGATCGGCGGGACAGGGCTCTCTGGCGGCGAGGGAGGCGTAGTCGGCTCCTTAATCGGTGCGCTGATTATGGGTGTGCTGGGCAACGGGCTTAACCTGCTCAATGTGAGCGCCTTCTGGCAGCGTATCTTACAGGG
>JBFYSV010000353.1:0-8486 GCA_041301185.1 Anaerolineae bacterium | reverse complement strand
TCCTCGACTCCAGAAACAACATAACCATCAAAATCGCGTACTGCAGGCGCTTCTCCGTCGGTATCGATGATGACCATAGCTCGAAGCTTCTCTGTCATCGAGACTGCCATAAAATCCACATGGATTAAATTGCCGCGGACGGGATGGCGCTGCTTCTCGCGCACGAGTGTTGAGTGTTTGACTCCTCCCACATTGATCGTTAGCAATTGCGAGGAAGTAGTTCCTGCCAGAAACCGGGAGGCTTCCCTAGCATCCAGCGTGATAGGCACGGGCTCCAGGTTGTGACCATAGATAACCGCTGGTAGGCTACCCTGCCGGCGCAACGCCTTGACCTGCTTACCGATTACTGTTCTTACTTCAGCACTTAAAACTCTCTCTTCCATTGTATCCTTCCTTGGAACGCCTCTCACCGAGTGCAATGGATAGCCTCTTCGGTTACCTTCATTCCTTGAATAGTTACGGCTCTTGCCGTATTTGTTTATCGGTGATTATTTTCATACTCCCAACGAACCACCGTAGCCCACGTAGATTATCTTCGCCGGATGAGCAACCTGCCTGCCATGTAAACCAATCCAAATGCGATTCCGGCGGTTAAACCAGCTAATATCGCCCTGGGGGTATCAAGGACCGTATCCACAGGACCATCCACATGATTGCTCACGAGGAGACCCACGTGGATTGACTTGCCCTGGACATTTTGGGCAAACACAACACCCAGGCGAGTGTTGTGAGCCTCCGCTGAGCCAGCAGACATCAACAAAACACTGCTATCGTTCAACACAGCCTGATTTGTGTCTACAATCCCCACTGCACCAGACGAGATTTCGACGATATCCGCATCAACTCGGGCTGCAAAACCCTGGTGAATAGCCACCCGTTCGCTTTCGATTGTGCCAACTCCCCCCTGGCGGATTTCCACCTCGCTGGCAGTGACCGTCTGCGCGCTGCTATCCACCATCCGCACCAGCTCTGCCTGGATTGTTTGTACCGATGTTTCAGACAAATTTATAATCTCTGTCTCAGTCTCTAACCCAAAATCCTGGTCATCGGTATCTGAGTTCTGGTCATAAAACTCCAGGTCATTTTGTTCAGACATAAATATCCTCACTTCTGGGGGTCACAAGATATACCCAGGGTTAACGCGGGAGCAATTTTATCCATCCTGCAGAGTTAAGTCAATAGTCAACCAATCCACGTTTCAAGATCGCACCCAACTCTTGCTCTGTCAACCGGATGGGGTTTCCTTTCATGCTGCTTGCATTCTGAGCTTTTACGATGAGATCGCCAAAATGTGCTGGTTTTATCCCAAAAGACGATAGGCCTTTAGAGCCAAGATCTGCACACAAATTTTCCACCCAGTCGATGCCATCCATGATCGAAGCCCCGGGATCGCCAGTCATGATGTGGGCTAGTTCACGATATTTCACGATAGCAACATTCTCCGGATCGCGTTCGGTTAATGCCCGTGCATTGACACGCATCACTTCCGGTAGCAATCGAGCACAAATCGCCCCGTGCGGAGCTGAGTATTTTCCTCCCAGCACACCTGCAAAGCCGTGAACTGCCCCAAGCTTCGCATTGGCGAGAGCTAACCCACCGAACAAACTGGCAAGCGCCATTTCCTGGCGGGCGACAGCATTCCCCCCATCTTGGACAGCGATCCGCAGCGATCGCGCCACGAGACCGATCCCCTGGCGGCAGATGGCATCTGTTAGCGGGTTGGAATGAGCAGAAACAAAAGGCTCTATCAGTTGGGTTAGCGCATCCAATCCCGTGCTGGCGGTAATCATGGATGGGACACTGAAGGTTAGCTCCGGATCAACCAGTGCCACACGCGGTATCATCATCGCGCTACGCATGCTTACCTTCAGTCCCTGCTCCGGTGAACCTAATACAGCATTCCGGGTAACCTCCGATCCTGTGCCAGCAGTGGTCGGAATGGCAATATACGGGAGCGGCGACAATCTTAAGGAGCTCCCTTTCCCAATTACCTCCAGATATTCATATATATCGCCATGATTGGTTGCCAAAGCGCTGATTGCTTTGCCGGCATCCAGGACACTGCCCCCGCCCATGCCAATGACTAGCTCAGCCTGGTTTTGGCGAGCAAAATCTGCCCCTTCCTTCACCTCTTGAACCGTTGGCTCGCCCTCAATCTGGTAAATGACAACCTGGACGCTACGATCCTGAAGGTAAGCGATCAACCGCTTAACGCGGCTTAGATTTTTACCAGCGATCAGCAAGGCTTTGCCCCCAAAACCCGAGGCAAGCGCACCGATCCTTCCTATCTCACCCAGGCCAAATATGATCCGCGTTGCAGTCGCAAACTCAAACTGGACCATTACCCCCATCCATGCTCATCCGGGTAAATATTTCGGTATTTTTCATTGGTTCGCGGTTCCGCCATCATTTCCTCGACCACATCCCGCCAACGAGCATAATGGGCAGTTAGCTTATGCTGAGAAGGCGCAGCCTCATCCCGATACACTTCCACCAACACGAATCGAGAAGGGTCATCTTTGCTTTGGACAAAATCAAAACGGGAAATTCCGGGCTCCTGACGGCTATGCCGGGCATTTTCTATCGTTTCACGAATAAACACATCCAAAAATTCTTCTTTTACGTGGATATAGACAAGAACAACCAGCATTCTCAGCTCCTTCCTGATCTGAGGTTGATATAATAAACAGATAGATAAAATGAATTATGCCACATAATTTGGAGCAACCACCTATGACAACAATCTCAAAGACAAGAAGGTTAGCAGTTATGACCAGTGGTGGCGATGCGCAGGGGATGAATGCCGCCGTTCGCTCGGTTGTCCGCACAGCGCTTGCACGCAATGTCCAGGTTTATGCGATCTATGAAGGCTACCAGGGTATGGTGGACGGCGGTGAGTTTATCCGCGAAATGAACTGGGATTCCGTCGGTGGGATCATGCATCGCGGTGGAACAGTCATCGGCACAGCCCGTAGCGATGATTTTCGAACTCGTGATGGGCGCAAGAAAGCTGCACTCAACTTAATCCAACACGAGATAGACAGCCTGGTTGTGATTGGCGGAGATGGCAGCCTGACCGGCGCAAATATATTCCGGCAAGAATGGCCTGGTTTGCTCTCAGATCTTATTGCTGATGGGACAATCACTCAGGATGTGGCAGATAAACATCCTAACCTGATTATAGCCGGGTTGGTGGGATCAATCGACAATGATACCTACGGCACAGATATGACAATCGGTGCGGATAGCGCTCTGCACCGGATCACGGAAGCTGTCGATGCCATCACCAGCACAGCCGCCAGCCACCAGCGGACCTTTGTGGTTAAAGTGATGGGGCGCAACTGCGGATACCTGGCATTGATGGGAGCGCTGGCGACAGGAGCTGATTGGGTGCTGATCCCGGAAAGTCCGCCAGACGTTGAAAACTGGGAAGTAGTGATGGCAGAGCGCTTGATTGCAGGAAGAAAAGCTGGGCGGCGCGATTCTATTGTAATTTTGGCTGAGGGTGCCCGGGATCGCCAGGGAAACTATATCGGCAGCAGTCATGTCGCCAAAGTCCTGGAGCATGCCTTAGGAGAAGAGGTCCGGATTACCGTGCTTGGGCACGTCCAACGCGGCGGTGCACCCAGCGCTTTCGACCGGAATTTAGGCACGCTACTAGGATCCGCGGCGGTAGAAACTATCCTGGATTCAGCTCCCGAAGCAGAACCTCAATTGATTGGCATGCGGGGTAACCGGGTAAATCATTTACCCCTCATGGAATGTGTAGAAAAGTCGCATGAAGCCTCAGAGGCAATGAATGCCGGAGATTACCAGCGGGCCTTGGAATTACGCGGCAGTAGCTTCCAGGAAGCGTTCCAGACCCTCAAAACGATGCTCCGGTCTTTGCCACACACGCCCCAACCCGACCAAAAACGGTTGCGCCTGGCTGTGATGCACTCTGGCGCGCCAGCTCCCGGGATGAATACTGCCGTCCGGGCAGCGGTGCGAATCGGCCTGGATAAAGGGCACATCATGCTCGGAATCCAAAACGGCTTCCCGGGGCTGATCGCTGGGGATGTCTTTGAGATGAACTGGATGAGTGTGAATGGCTGGGCGCCGATGGGCGGATGCGAGCTCGGTACCAACCGGCACATCCCTGCTGGAAGTGATTTTTACGCCATTGCCCGGGCAGTTGAAACCCATAAAATCGAGGGACTATTGATTATTGGTGGCTGGCCGGCATACGAGTCAGCACACAAATTGCTGATCGAACGCACGAACTTTCCCGCATTCGATATTCCAATCGTTCTCTTACCCGCAACCATCAACAATAACCTGCCCGGTTCTGAGCTAAGCGTAGGGGCAGATACCGCCTCGAATACGATTGTTGAGGCGGTCGACAAAATCAAGCACTCGGCGGTAGCCCTGCGCAGGTGCTTTGTAGTGGAGGTGATGGGCCGCACCTGTGGATACCTGGCGCTAATGAGCGGGCTGGCTACCGGTGCAGAACGCGTCTACTTGAACGAAGAAGGAGTAACCCTGCGTGACTTGCAAATAGATCTGGACATGCTGATCCGTGGTTTTAGTAGCGGGAAAAGGTTAGGCTTGATCATCCGCAATGAGCACGCTAATGACGTGTACTCTACAGCTTTCATGTGTGCATTATTTGAGGAAGAGGGGAAAGAGCTATTTGATGTCAGGCAATCCATCCTAGGCCATATGCAGCAAGGCGGCAATCCATCTCCATTCGACCGCATCCAGGCAACCCGCCTGGCAACTCGCTGCATCGACTATTTGATAAATCAAGCAGAGAGCGATTCGAACCATTGCGCTTTCATCGGTCTGCAAGGCAAAGAGATCAAATTCCACGATCTCCAGGATTTTACCCGGATGGTGGACCTGGAGAAGCAGAGGCCGAGAGACCAGTGGTGGCTATCATTGCGCGCGATTGCCAAAGTGCTGGCCCAACCAGGACCATCAGAACAAACGGCACCTGTGGGTTAAGCGAACACGATTGTAAATGATTGAGAGTCCTGAGAGCGCATCCCCGTTGGTCACACGGGCAGTGGCAGCCGCGCTGCAAGATCAATTTCACGCGACATATACTCCCCTGCCCTGGCAGCGACCTGTCTTACGGTTGCTGGGGTATTTGCCCCAACAAGTCGCTCGAGGGACTATTACCCGATTCCAGGCGTTAAGCGGGCTCAATCCGAAGCAGCTTACCGGCTTTGACTTGGAGAATATCGCCCAGACCCGGCTCGATGATTACGGACAGCTAGAGGATCGCTTCGACACGATCACCATTGGCCCTGCTTTGGGAGGAGTCAGCGCTCATATATCTTTATCTATGCGCAGTTTATTTCTCCCGATCAGCTTTGTGTTCACCTTGCGCGGCGGCTCACCTACCGGAAATGCACTTACCTACTATCGCCGCTCAGCACAGCTGGCTTTGCAAATCGCAACAAACCACCCGGAGTTGGTAACAATCCAGCATTTTGATCCAATTCATGATGGCTGGCTCACCGGTTTTGTCAACCATCTACGGATTAAGCTGATCGACTTGCCGGCGATGTATCGCCAATTTATCTCTCGCCACCTGAAACCGGGCGGCAATATTTGCTACCTGGAGAGCAGAGCGCAATGGTTAAGGTACCGAGTGGGAGAACGGAGCTTCTTTCAAGTAGGCGGTTGGGGTGACCTATCGCCCGAGGAATTCCTGCAGGGTAGCCAGCGAATTAACAAGTATCGGGAAGATTCAGGTTTCACCGATCCTGATTGGCAATTACCGGGATTTCAGGTAGAGGCAGGGCCTGAGTCCGAGTGGGGATGCGAACCAACCCTGACCCGATCACTGGAGCGATTCTGCAGCCAGAATGGGTACAACCTGGTAAAGGTTGTCCAATCTACACCACACGAATACTCTCACCTGGCCTACCGGGCAGTAGCCAGGCAACTCGAACTGGATCATCGCCAGCCAGCTGGCGTATTGGTAGAGATGTTCAGCCAGTTTGATGCAAGCGCAGTAACCCAGGCTGGTCTCTTACCTGTATGGCTTGTTTTCAATACCTGGGATAGCCTGGCACATTTAAGGGAAATGCTTCAGGAAATGCCTACCGATCTGCCGCTATTTTTCTCGCCACTGGTTACATTCTCGATCACGCCAGACCTGGTTCCTTGGGATGAATGGCAGCATGCCCTAAAAGATTTCAGATGGACCAATATCGGCACCCGCCCCAGCCATTATCCTGCAGATACCCAGGCTTTACTTGATTGGCAGAAACCCTTGTGGCGCTGGGTGCGACATCATCGATCACCTATCCGAAGCGTGCTAACTCCAACTGAGGTTCAAAATTTGGCAACAGGAGCAACAGCTTCTCCTCAATCCATCCAATGATATTCAGGGAGCGCATTCACCGGCGGTAAGGTCAATTAATCCAGTTATGCTATAATCGAAGCAAGATGACTGCCATCACGATTTCTCGCCAGTTGGGCAGCATGGGGGATGAAGTCGCTCAAGCGA
The DNA here is from genome assembly GCA_041301185.1 of Anaerolineae bacterium. Taxonomy (GTDB): domain Bacteria; phylum Chloroflexota; class Anaerolineae; order Anaerolineales; family UBA4823; genus JAQBDA01. The sequence goes on along the minus strand of JBFYSV010000353.1, from coordinate 1,984 downwards.
TAGCCAATCGCCTCAATTATCGTATCGTCAGTCGAGATTTGATCAACCAGGCTGCTCTAAGCGCGGGTGTGCCCGAAATGGCGCTGGCAGCGATTGATGATTTAGGGCTGTTCGGGATTCACCCGTCTCGCCAGGCTCGCAGTGCCTACCAACAAGCAATCAAAAACACCATGCGGGAAATTGCGGACACCGGGCAGGTTATCATCATTGGCCGCGCCGGTCAGGTGATTTTGAGAAATCATCCCGGTGTTCTTCATGTAATGGTTATCGCCCCAATCAGCGTGCGAGTAAAGCGAATTGCCCAGCAACATAGCATCACGATCGAAGCCGCTGCCGCGCAGATTGAATCCAGCGACCGCACCCGGCGAAATTACCTGCGCCGGTTTTACCACGTCCGCTGGGATAACCCCGAGCTATATGACCTGGTTGTCAATACTTACCGGCTCTCGCCTGACCAGGCTGCTTGCCTGATTTGCCAGTCGCTATCCCTCTGCATTCTCCAACCCCATGACAAGCCCATCCACGACATCTACCCCGCCAACTGAAATTTTCCCGCCTGAAAACGGCTCTGTCCGACCGAACTTTTCGCACCCGGCAGAAGAAACCTTCGCTAAGATTCTTGACTACTATGCAATCGAGTGGCAGTACGAACCTCGCACTTTTCTACTTGATTGGGACGCAAACGGGAACGTGGCCGAAGCCTTCTCCCCGGATTTTTACCTTCCCCAACAAGATCTCTATATTGAATTAACCACTTTGCGGCCTGAACTGACAACAAAGAAAAATCGAAAAATTCGCCGGATGAAAGAGTTATACCCCCACATTCACATCAAGCTTTTCAAACGTCGTGATCTGCGCGACCTGATGGTCAAATACGGGATGGATCAGGAAGCCAGTTTGATCAGCGGCACGGAAGCTCAACCAGGCTGATCAACTGCTCAGGCTGCTAAATGGACATAGATAATCAAAAATTTGGTGCGCTGGCGGAGGATATATCTGAGGTCTTGCTCACCCCAGGACAAATCCAGGCGCGCCTGGATGAGATTGGCGAGAAGATCTCCAGAGACTATTCCGGAAAAAACCCTTTGCTGGTGGGCGTGCTCAAAGGAGTGATGATATTCATCGCCGACCTGATCCGCGTGATTACAATACCGGTCGAAGTCGATTTTATGGCAATTTCCAGCTACTCGCCAGAATCGCGGGACCAGGGCATGGTACGCCTGGTTAAGGACCTGGAGTCACCCATTACTGGGCGTCATGTTCTTTTTATCGAAGATATGGTTGACACAGGCCTGACGCTGAATTATTTGATCCAAACGCTTAAAATGCGCCACCCGGCCAGCCTGGAAGTATGCGCCATGTTCAATAAGAACAAATTACGCCTGGTGGATGTCCCCCTGAAATACGTTGGTTTTGAGCTGCCCGATCGCTTTGTCGTCGGTTACGGGCTTGACCACAGAGAGCGCTACCGCAACCTACCCTTTGTGGGTTTGCTGAAACCCCAGGCTTTCCAAAAGACATCTGACCAATAATTTATTTATGGATGCGTTAAATAAACAGGGGCCTCGAGTAACCTTCCGGCTTGCTTGCCTTTCCGTCGGGGGGGTTCCTGCGCAGCTGTGCATTGTTCATGCAATACTGGAGGTAATTACCCTTTCCTTCGGTTCCCTAGCGGCTCCACCTTATTGGTTTGGTGCTGGGCCTTTTCCACCTGCGAAAAGACTTGCCACCTCGCCAAGAAAGTATCTTCGCTTTTAGGGTGCTTCAACTCCTCGTGGATTTAGCGACCCATAAGTGGGTTCCCAGTGGATGGATCTCCGAAGGAGATCATCCAATATTCCACATTGAGTTTCTGCTCAGGCAGGTTTGCCGTCCAATTTCTTGAGGCTCCCTGGCTTCTGGGGAGTGTGTTTAGTACTTATCTCCCTTTCGGCATAATTACTATACAAAAAATAACATCCTGTGTCAATACTTTTTGGGAGAA
>JBFYSV010000352.1:0-3381 GCA_041301185.1 Anaerolineae bacterium | reverse complement strand
CTCTCTGTGCCTGTACTGAAAATTAAAACTTCGTGAACCTTCGTGTCTTGGTGACTTCGTGGTGTTTTGCTCATCCTTTGGGGTGTTTGGTTTCCATGACAACTCTGTGGTGATATATTTTCTACTTCGCTGAATTCGTATAATTCGCGGCAAATACTCTTTATTTCCTCAGCCAGCCGAGGGTCTGGAAACCAATATCCATCGCACTTTTGAAGCCTGCCCAGGTATTCATCCCCTTGATGAACGTCCAGATCGGTCCGGGACGGAACGCCCACTCGCGGAAGGCGCGCTTCTGCCAGTAGAGCAGATCTTCCGCCTTCAGGTCGGGATAATCCAGGACTGTCCCCTGGTCCATGTCCACCTCTTCCCAGTTCACCCCCTGGCGGAACCAGCCGTTCTCCACCACCTCGAAGAAGAAGGGTGTCCCCGGGTAAGGCGCCGCCACGTGGAAAAGTGCGATATCCAGCGGCAGCTTCTTGGAGAACTCCATCGTCTCCTTGATCGTCTCCACCGTCTCGCCGGGCAAGCCGATGATGAAGTAGCCCCAGTTCTTGATGCCGGCTTTGTGCGCCCAATTCAGCGCATTGTAGGCTTGCTCCATGCGGTAGCCTTTGTGCGCCTTCTTCAAGATCATCTCGCTGCCACTCTCGATGCCCCACGAGATCAGGTTGCAGCCCGCCTTGCCCATCAGGGTCAGCATCTCTTCATCTACGTAGTCCACCCGGCTGTTGGAGGTCCAGGTGATCTTGGGACCCTTCTCGATCAGCAGCTTGCACAGCTCGATCACCTGCTCGCGGTTGACCGTGAACAGGTCGGCATACATGTGGATATGGTGCACGCCCATGTCATACAGCTGTTGGATCTCCTCGTGCAGCTTCTCTGGCGAGCGCAGGCGCACCGAGTACTGGTAGCTGACGTGCTTGATGCAGTATTTGCAGCCCGCCGGGCAGCCGCGGCTGGTGACGATGAATGTGTACGGGCCTTTGATCATCGGCATCAGGTATTTTTCCAGCGGCAGCATGCGGTGCAGCGGGGTGGGCAGGTCATCCAGGCTGCGGAAGAAAGGCCGGTCCCAGTTGAGCATGATCTCGCCTTCTTTGCGCCAGCCCAGCCCTTTCAGGGACGCTAACTGGGCGTCGCTGGGGCGCGGCGTTTCTGGCTCGGATTGCACCACCGGCAAGAGGGGAATAGACACCTTTTCTTTGTGCCCATTGCCGTTGCCGTTGCCGTCCACCTTCGCCGGGAAAGTCCAGGCCGGTTTCCAGGTCGGGTCGGATTCGGTCCACATCTTCCACAGGATGTTGTGCCCCTCGGCGCTTTTTTCGCTCTGCGGGTCGATCAGGTGACCGTCGTCCACCACCAGCCAGCGCCCCTGAGCTACTTCGTGGGTATCGATCAGCTCGCGCAGGGTCATCTCCGGCTCGCCGCGCAGCACGTAATCCAGCGCCGGGAAGGCGCGCAAAGTCTCGCGTGCCATCGGGGTGACGTGGGTGCCGAAAGCCATGGTCACCGCATCCAGGCTCTTTGCCAGGAACACGCCATACATATCGTTGGTCAGGGTTGGCGCGGTGACCTGGGTCAGGTAATAGCGCGGGCGCCGGTCCTTGAGCAGCTCGTTGAATTCGGGCCAGCCCATGCGCAAAGCGATCGCATCTACAATTTCTACCGAGTAGTCCGGCACCAGCAAAGCTGCCATCTGCGCCAGGCTGACCTGGGGCCAGATCATATTCTCCCGGCTGCGCCGTCCCACCCGGTGCTGGGTGCGAATCCAGATCCCCCCATCCGGCGATGGCGGGTTAACCAGCAGCACGTCCACCTTGCTCTCGTGCCGCCGGGCAATGGTATTTTCACGCACGATGGCGTCTGCATCCGGAAAGCGCGGGTCGGGCAGCTTGGGGATGCGCCGCGTGCCTAGATTTTCACGAAACTCTACCGTCATTGAAAAGCCTCCTTGTAAGTCCCTCTACGATTGGAGATAATTTTACCAGATTTTATCAAAATAATCTGAAATATTTTTAGTTCCCCTCACCCCTACCCCTCTCCCCTCCGGGGAGAGGGAAGCTGCGCTCTTTGCAGCCGGGTGAGGGGCAGCGACAATCTAATAATAAATCTCCATTCCCTCCAGCGATTGGCTGCCATCGATCTCGCGCAGCACCTTCGCCGGCACGCCCGCCACGATGGTGTGCGGCGGCACATCTTTGGTCACCACCGCCCCGGCTGCCACCACCGCCCCCTTGCCTACCCGCACCCCGTCGGTGATGACGCAGTTCGAGCCCAGCCACACATCATCTTCGATCACGATCCCCTCGGCGGTGATTCCCTGCTCCACAAACGGGCGCTGCGGGTCGTTGAAGATATGGTTGACGGCGATAATCTGCGTCCCCGGCGAGGTGTACACCCGATCGCCGATGGTCACCCCGCCCTGCCCGCGGATCACGCTGTACTCACCCACCAGGCTGTCCACCCCGATACGGATGAAGGCATGCGGCAGGCCGCGGAAATTATACACATGCAGCACCGAGCCGTGCATCACCAGCGTGCCCGCCCCGATCTCCACCCCGTCCGGGCAGGCGTGAATGTACACGCCCTCGTCCAGGTAAGCCCCACGCCCCAGGCGGATGCGGCTGGCAAAGCGCAGGCGCACGTTGCGCTCGATGGCTGCCGTGCCGTCCATCTTCATCATCAGCCGGTAGAGCACCGCCCGCAGGGCAATCCCCGCTACGGTCGGCACCCAGCCGAACAGGAAAAGCAGGCTCTGCTCCAGCAGGTAACGCCACGGCGAATCCGCCTGGCGGGATAAGTACAGGCGCACCTGGGAGATATTTTTATCGTTTGAGCCGTCTATCTTCGCCTCGCTTTGTTCGAACCACCCTGTAATATTTCAACAAATGTCCGCTTGATCTCATGTCATTCTGAACCCCGTCGATCCGAAGGATCGCTCACTTTGCGGGGTGAAGAATCCCCATCATTATAAACGACTTCGAATTGCCGGAGTTACTTACAAATTCATTTTCAGGAATTTATCAGAGAAATAATGGTAGTAGAATCGTTTCAAGCCAACCCGGTAAGCAGCCATTTCCTCCGCGAGGTGACCTTTGACAACCCCTAGCAGCCCCCAAACAGATTTAATGTTAACCATCCGCGCCCGGTTCGGAGAACGCATCCGGGATTACCGCTTCCCGCCGCCGGTCTTCGAAGCCATGCAAGGCGAGTATTTGGAATTTGACCTGCAAAACGGCTCGCTCAAAGCCCGCTTTCCCATCCTGGAACGCTATCTCAACCCTTATGGGACCATGCAAGGGGGGATGATCGCCGCCGCGGTGGATAACACCCTCGGCCCGCTCAGCGTGGCGTTAGCCTCCCCCAATGTCACCCGCACCC
>JBFYSV010000349.1:0-3332 GCA_041301185.1 Anaerolineae bacterium | reverse complement strand
TTCTGCCGGAAGGAAGCCATATCAACCCCATTGGGGATCAAGGTAACCGGGATGCGCCCATCGACGGCGTGGATCAGGTCCGCTTCCTCAGCGCATTTTGCCACCACCGTCTCGGCGCCGCGCCAGATGGCTTTGATCACCGGGGTGAGGAATGGGTACAGCGCCTTATAACTGCGCTCAAAGCCGGGGATATCCGGCCCGCACACCCGCACCAGGTACGGCAAGCCGGTCAAGCGGCGCAGCGCCAGGGCGGTGCCTCCTGCCGGGACAGCGCTCCATGCCATGCACAGGTTATAAGGATGGGCAACCTGGCGGCGCATGGCAAAGCCCAGCGCCCGGGCAGCATAGGCGAGCAGCTCCCGGTTGGAGGCGTGGTGAATATTGGAATGCCTGACCGGCAGCTTGAAAATATGAATCCGCTCACCCAAACGTTGCTCAACGTACTCTGTCCCCTCGGCGGAGGTGACCAGGTCGATCTCCAGGTCGGGCATTTGCGCCATGCGCTTCAGCAACGCCTGGTTCACGGTGCCGGTTCCGCCGCCCAGGGGAGGGAACTCGTTATTCAGCATCAAGATTCTCATGCCCGCCCTGCTCCAGTCACCCGGCGGATCACATACAACGGGCGGCGCTTGACTTCCTCGAAAATCCGCCCGACGTACTCGCCGATCACACCAATGGTGATTAGCTGGATGCCTGCCAGGAAGAAGATGGCGACAACCGTCGTGGCAAAGCCGGGCGGGGTGAGACCCCGGGTCAGCTTTTGGATGGTGTAGCCAATTGCCAATAAGATTGAAACAAATGAAACGCCAAACCCGAGCAAGGTGATCATGCGCAACGGGATGTAAGAGAAAGAGATCAAGCCATCCATAGCCAGGAACATCAGGCGAGAAAGGGTGAATTTGGGCTTGCCGGCATAGCGCGCCTGGCGAGCGTATTCCACCCCCACCTGGTCTAACCCCACCCAGCTGCGGATGCCGCGCACGAAGCGGTTGCGCTCCGGCATGCTGACCAGGATATCCACCACCTTGCGGTCCATGATGCAAAAATCGCCGGCATCCAGGGGGATCTCGATGCAGGCAATGCGCTGCAACAGGCGATAAAACAAGGCATACGCCGTCCGTTTAAACCAGCCTTCTTTGCGCTCGGTGCGGATGGCGTAGACCACGTCGTGACCTTCGCGCCATTTCTCAATGAAGCGGGGCAGCACTTCCGGCGGGTCTTGCAGGTCGGCATCCATGATGATCACCCCCTGCCCGCGGGCGTGGTCGATGCCGGCGCTGATCGCCACCTGGTGCCCAAAATTGCGCGCCAGCTCGATCACGGTCACGCGTTCGTCTTGCTCAGCAAGCTGGTGGAGAAATGCCAGGCTGCCATCCCGGCTGCCGTCATCGACAAAGACGACCTCGTACTCCGGCTCGGTTTGCTTCAATACCTCAGAAAGCCTCGAGTATAGAACAGGCAGGTTTTCTTCTTCATTAAGTACAGGGATAACCACCGAAAGTACTGGCAAGACGATCCCATTGAATGCCAGGGTAGATTCCAGGCCCGTCAACGGACCGGGCAGCGGGGCTGCCACCGCCGGCGCCCCTGCCAGCATCTCGGAAAGCCAGCGGCAAAACTCCAGCGCGGCCTGCGGGTCATTGGTGGGTACTCGCGCCGGCAAAGAGACCCCAACCCGGCGCGCATCTGTGCCAGTCATATGGGTATCTTCTGTTCTGCTGGTGTACCTGTCCATATCTTTATCCTGGAGAATTACCAAGAAGATTACCGGAATGCTCCGCCCTGCTGACAACCGGAACCAGACCTCTCAAACTACACTTTCCCGGAGTCACAGCCTGCCCACAGCATTCGCCGGTATATGTGAAAACCTCCCCTGAGGCTTCCAACCGTCCGAATTCAAGCAAAATGGCGAATCTGATCTATAATGATTATATCCCCCACAAGCCAATTTGAGACTCTGGCCAAGTTTTCAATATTGATAGCCGATTTTGGGGCTGGTTATTTGCGCTGGTAAATGACTGCCTGGCTGTCCTCGTAGATCGGCGTCCAGCCGGTTTCGTATTCCAATACCCGGTCCAGCATCGAATCCTGCTCAATCAGGACCAGCCGGACATCGTAATCCTCCAGCACCTGCCCCCAGCCCGGCCTGGCGCGGATCACCTGCAGCCACTGGTCAATGACTTCATCGCTGTACAGATCGGTGCGCCCATCGATGAACACCGGGTATTCCGGCAAGGCCCACAACAGGTAGCTGCCCCAATTATAGGAATTAAACAGCCTGCCTTGCGGCTCGATGCGCCGGAGATGCTCAACTGCCCCGAGCGGCAGCCCGCGCTGGAAGGCAGAATTGTTGATCTCGGGCGGCAGGACGAACAGCACCTTCAGCACCACCGCCAAAGCTACCAACGCCAGCAAGAGCCAGTTCAGCCGGTTGGAGATACCCGCTGCAGGGGCTGCCGCAGCCTGGCGCAAGCCCAGCTTCCGCTGCGCAGCAGCCAGCAGGGGAGCCGCATGGCGGGTGAGGACTGGCAGGGCTACGATGGCGAATAAGGCGATGTTCCGCCGGGCGAGCAAGCCCAGCATGGCAAACCCGGCAAAGAGCAGGAAATCGGTCAGCGCCAGCCGCCTGCGGGAAGCCCCAACCACGCCGAAGGTGAGCAGCAACAGCCAGGCGAAGGGCTGCACAAATACGGCGTGGAAATCCGGTGACTGCCACTCATCGATATAGTCCTGCAGAGCACCGATGCCGACTGTCTTGAAGGCGTAGGTGTACATCGCCATCCCAGATGGATTGACGACCACTGCTGCCAGCAAGACAACCCCCACCAGCAGCAAGCGGACCAGCACCTGGCGCCTGGCAGGTTCTCGGTCAGCATGCCAAACGCGGGCAGTAAGCCACTGGAACAGGGCGTAGGTGACATACACACCCCAGATCAAGACGCCTGCCAGGAAGCCGCCGTGGCTGTTCACCCACACCACCATGAGTAGCGGCAACCACCATAGCCGGTCTACTTTGCGCCAGCGGAAGTCTTCCAGGATCCACAGGAAGATCGCTGTTAATAGAAAAGTCGCCAGGTACGGCCGCGCCGCCCAATAGACCGCAGCGACCGTCGCCCCCAGGATGATGGCGAAGCCGCGCAAGAAAGGGCCCCCGCTGAGCGTAGACCAGACAAAGACGAATGCCAGGGTGACCATGCCCGCCGTCCACAGGTTCAACGCTCCCGTCCCACCCAATTGATACAGCCAGTACATCGGCACCTGCACCAGCCAGCCGGGATGCTGCCAGCTCTCGCCGAGGCGGGTGTACGAGAAGGGATCAGTCTGCGGGATGC
>JBFYSV010000348.1:0-17236 GCA_041301185.1 Anaerolineae bacterium | reverse complement strand
CCAAACACCCCCGATTTTCCCCTGAACTGCGTAACTGCGACCATTAATATTCAGAGAGCAATGTAACCTTTTCGCTCTTTTTGCGTCAAATAGGTAGAGCTACGTGGGAATCAAATTACACGTGTGATGGACAGGCTCTTACCTGTCCTTTTATTTTGCCTGGAGAAGACGAATGGATCGAGAGCAATTCACGAACAAATTGAGCCAAAACTCACGGCCCGTGGTGGTGGATTTCTGGGCGCCCTGGTGCATGCCCTGCCGGGCGATTGAACCCGTGATTAAGCAATTAGAACAAAAATATTCTGGTCAGGTTGACGTCTGGAAGGTGAATGCGGATGAAAGCGCAAGCCTGCTCCAATCCCTGGGTGTGCGCGGCATCCCGACGGTAATCGCATTCCGCAACGGGCAGGAAATATCTCGCAGTATCGGTGCCCGCTCACCGGCAGCGCTGGAGAATTTGTTCACCGCCGCACTGGGTGGGGAGACCCCGCCTGGGCACGGGATTGCCCCCACCAGCCGCATGCTCCGGCTGATCGTCAGTGCTGCATTACTGGTATTGGGATTTTTCAGCGGACCGTCTTGGTTGTTGATCGGCCTGGCGGGCCTGGTATTGTTCAGCGCCGTCTACGATCGCTGCCCGATCTGGCAAGCATTGGCTCCCCGCCTGGCACGCCTGGCGCGCGGGTTGGGACTCTCCCGGGAACAAACCTGATTTTATCTTGAACGAAAAGCAGGGCAGCCAAATGGTTCAGTTGCCCTGCTTTATTTCTAAACCAAAGAGATTATAGCTCACCGCCCAAGACCCGCTCACCGGTCGGCGCCGGGCTGCCTCCGCTCGGCTCGATGGTTATCCCCACCCCCTGGTAAGAGGCCAGCGGCTCAACCGACGAGATCCATAAAGAGCCATATCCTTCCTCGTCAACTGAGAAGACACCGCCGCTGGTTCGTTGCCCGTCCTTTATCAACCACAGCTGGTATTGCTGAGAGGGATCCAGAACAGGCAAGCCATCTACCACCAGCGTTCCGTGCTCGCCGTCTGCGCTGATCACCAGCATCCCCGTAGCCCCGGGTATCAGGTCGGTGCCCATCAAGGGCACAGTTGCCAGCCGGTTGTGGTCGGTCTGCACCTGGTTGAGGCGTTGCCACAAGAACAAATTGCTGGCACCCAACAAAATAATCAAAACCAGGCTGACCATTCCCAATAACGGAGCAGCAGGCAACAGGCGGGATTTAAGGTCATGCCACCAATTTTTAGATGGCTGTGCAACGGGTGATTTTTCTGAACTGGCTGCCTGCTTGAGAATCTTTTCTTTTAAATAAACCGGTGGATCAGCCTGTGCCATTGCCAGGGGTATATCCTCCATCACCTGGCGGTAGGCGTGCAGCTCAGCGCGGCAGCCTGAACAGCCAGCCAGGTGGCTGGATACCGTTCTTGCTTCCGACTCGTCCAGAATATCCAGCGCATAGGCTGGGAGCAACTCCGAAAGGTGTTCTTCTACCGCCATGTTGACTTCCTCTGTGCAAAGATACGCAATCGCCCTCAGATTGGATTTCTTGTGCTTAACCGTTTCCTAATATCGCAATGTCTGGCGTAACTTCTGCATCGCCAGGCGAATGCGCGTCTTTATCGTTCCCAGCGGCTCATTTAAAATTTGGGCAATCTCAGCATGCGTATATCCGTTAAAAAACGCCAGTGTCAACGCCTGGCGCTGGTCTTTCGGCAGAGCGGCAACTGCTTTGCGGATATTATCGCTGCGCTGGTTTAGCTGAACCTCTTCTTCAATATCGATTGGATCTATGCTCTCAAAAGGCTCATCGTCTTCTTCGGCCCAGACGGCGCGATTTCCCTCCGGACGAACTTTCAAGCGGCGCAGCATATCGATCGACCGGTAACGCGTGATGCTGGCAATCCAGGTGATCACTTTTCCTTGTTCTACCTGGTATGTCGTGGCTTTGTTCCAGATGCGTAAAAACACATCCTGGGTGATTTCTTCTGCTAATGCCGGATCATCGACCGAATTTAACGCCATGCTATACACCAGGCGGCTATAACGGTCGTAAAGCTCGCCCAACGCGCTTTCTTGTGCTTGGGCGATCAATCGCAGTAAGGTCTCATCGTTCAGTTTTTTATCGTCCACAAGCTGACCCAGTGCTGTGTCCAGACTCATAGCTGATTTTCAATTTGGTGCTCTAAAACCCAGACAGGGCTTGAGGCGCCTTCTGCCAGGCAGAATTAATCACAGCTTCAATTTGGATGGGCAGCATGCTGCCACGCATCGAGCACCGGAAATTATAACTGTAATTGAACAGTTCTCTATCATCTCTCCACTCTAACCTGGCTGGAGATAAAGATATCCGGCTATGGTACTGCCCGGTGAGCGCTAATTTTCTTATAAGCTGCAACATGTTTTTCTATGTTATCATCCCCAACCTGGACAGATTGAGATTTCTTTCGAAGATGCGAGGTAGGTCTTCCACCCGTATTATGAGATCGTACTTGGTAAGGCAAGGTTAGTCAGGCAATGGATCGGGCCAAAATAAGCCGGCGAGACTTTTTGAAGCTATCTGCCCTGGGCATGGGGACGTTAGGTCTGAGCCCACTGGGGCAGATCTTCGCATTGCCTGCATTCCCCGCTGCAGAGCGCCTGGGGCGCGTGGTATGGTGGGGAACCGAGCTAAAAACTCGCCCCAGCCTGGATAGCCCCTCCGTGCGCAAGCTGGTGGAAGATGAGCTGTTCCCCTGGATGCGCGAGGTGGTTGGTCGCCACCCAACGGAGATCAGCCAGCGCTGGGTGGAAACACCCGAGGGCTATATCTGGTCTCCCCACTTGCAGCCGTCTGCTAACCATCCCAATCCTGCCTTGCAGGATTTGCCACAAACGAGCCTGGGGGCGGGCATGTGGGCAGAAGTAACTGTGCCCTATGTAGACCTGGTGCTGGATAATCCCCCTGCGCGCGCTCCCTGGTTGGACGACCGCATTAAAGCCGGGTTGCCGGGACGTCTATACTATAGCCAGGTTGTTTGGGTGGACCAGCTCAAGCGGGACGAGCAAGGCCAGACATGGTTTAGGATAAACGAGCGCTACGGATATGGGGACATCTTCTGGGCAGTTGCCGAGGCCTTTCGCCCAATCACTGCCCAGGAGATGGAGCCCATTCGCCCGGAGGTCGAAAACAAGCGGATTGTCGTGGATGTAACCCACCAGAGCCTATCCTGCTATGAGGACAACCGAGAAGTTTATTTCGCCCGCGTATCCACCGGGGCGCTGTACAATGCCAACGGCGAGCGGGTAGATGTCTGGGCTACACCGGCGGGCAAGCACCCTGTCTGGCGGAAAATGGTTTCCTTACACATGAGCGGCGGCACTACCGGCGGCGGTTGGGATCTGCCCGGCATCGGCTGGACAACCCTGTTTGTTGGCAGCGGGGTGGCAATCCACTCCACCTTCTGGCACAACAACTATGGCGTGCCAATGTCGCGCGGCTGTGTCAACACCCGCCCGGATGATGCCCGCTGGATTTTCCGCTGGACGCTGCCCGTCGTGCCTTACGACCCTGGAGACATCACCGTCCCCCTGCCAGGGGGGACGGTGATCGAAGTCCAGGATTGATTAATAAATCTGGTTTTTTCAGGGGGCGCTATCAGCCAGCGCCTGGTCAATCACCTTTTGGAACGCTTCGAAAGGCTGTGCACCGAGCATGGGCGTACCGTTAATCAGAAATGCCGGAGTGCTGCTGACGCCAATCGATTGGGCTAGCTGGGTAGCCTCTTGCACAACCTGGGTGTATTTTCCTGAGTCCAGGCACTGATCAAACGCCTCGCTATCCAGGCCAAGATCAGCAGCAAACTTCTTTAGATTATCTTTGTTGAAAGCTCCCCGGTTTTCGCCATTCTGGCTTTCAAAAAGCTTGGCGTGATATTCCCAGAAGGCGTCTTGTTCACCGGCGCACTCACTGGCCTCTGCAGCGAACCGTGATTCTTCACCCAGGAAAGCCATGTGCCAGTACCCAACGCGCACCTTGCCGTCTGCAACATATGTTTCTTCGATCTGGCGACCCGCGCCAGTGGCATGCCTGCCGCAGAAGGGTCACTGGAAATCGCTAAACTCGATGATAGTTACAGCCGCTTCAGGGTCACCCTTGATATGGCTAATCTGGGGCACCAGATAATCCATCACCTCTTGCAAGTTGGCCGGTTGTTGCGTAACCGAAGCCTGAGAGGGTAGATTGGCAGCCGTGGGAGCCTCGCCGGATGGCGTGTTGGCAGGTGCTGCTGCAACGGGGGTCTCGGCGGCAAGCTGCTCGGAAATAAACGGGCGGACGAAATAGCCTGCAAGCAAACCCACCACAAGCATCAGTAATCCCACGATCGGCGTTGCCCATGAATGCACATTAATTACCAGTGAAGGGCGAGGAGAGTCTTTTGAGCCCGCCTCTCCGGCTGGTTCACTATCCCCAGTAAAATTTTCGTCGCTCATAAATGTTCCTTTCGCGGCCTAATTCATGCAGCACACCGCCCATAGCAAGATGGCTCCTGACGTGCCTGTGATGGGTAATTATACTCGCAGGCTTGGGAATCACATGAAGCGGTTAATGAGAATCCGATTAGTGTATTTTGGCACATATATTACGGGACATACGGCGATTGACGCAAGGGCACTAAATTGATATAGTCTATAAGAATTACCCGGGATCTCATCTTTAACAGGAATTACTGTTTATTGGATATTGGGCTAAAGGGGCATAGCATGGGTAAGTGCTTTGTGGTTTTTACCAGTTGGTCGCGACCATTTTATTCTCGCTGAGCAGGGGGATTTTCTCCGCGATTTCTTTGCATCAGACAAGGGAGTATTGCTATGGATTTGACCACCCTTCTAGTGGCTTTTATCGTTAGCTACCTGCTCGGTGCGCTCTCGTTTGGGCGGATCGTTGCGAAACTTGTGCGACCCGATGTTGATCTCAATGATGTCGAAATGCGCTGGGCAAACGCGGATGAACCCTACCGGTTGCAGTCCGTTGGAGGTAACACAGCCTCGATGAAGCTAGGCCCCCGGTTGGGCTGTACGGTCGGTATCCTGGATATCTTAAAGGTATTTATCCCCACCCTGGTTTTCAGGCTGCTTTATCCTGAGCAATACTACTTTTTGGTTGCCGCAGTAGCGGGTTTCATCGGTCATTGCTGGCCTATCTATTATCGCTTCAAAGGCGGACGTGGGATTTCAGCGTTTTACGGAGGCATGTTTGCCATCGATCCAATTGGGGCCTTCGTCGTTGCAACAACCGCGATGGTGATCGGCATGGCAGTGCTCAAGGAGCTGCTCCTGGTTTATATGGGCGGCGTGTTATTGGCGATCCCCTGGCTGTGGTTTACTACCCAAAACCCTTATTATGTGGCTTATGCATTAGCTATAAATGTGCTGTTTATCCTGGCGATGATTCCGGAAATCAAACAAATCATCCAGTTCAGACGCAAGTATGGCAAGGGGGATATGGAAGTGGGCATGGAGCAATTTCCGATGGGACAACAAATGCTTAAATTAATGGGCAAGCTAAGGCTGACGAAACGCTAATCAGCTGGATTGCTGGGGCTATGAGAACGGAAATCATCTTTTCCCTGGATGGCAAGCCTCTGCCAGAATCGGTGGGCAGCAAGGCAAAGAATCTCGCCCGGTTAATGAGCAGAGGCTACCTGGTGCCAAAAACATTTGCCTGCACCTGGGAAGCCTATCTGCTATACAAGCAAAATGATCCTGCCATACTTAGCCAGTTGCAAACTGAGCTTAAGTCGCTCTTGAATCCTGATCTTTCGTATGCGGTACGATCTTCCGCCAATATTGAAGATAACCTGGAGCATTCATTTGCCGGTCAGTTCAAGACCATCCTGGATGTGCGCGGGTTAAGCCAGATCTTCGTGGCGATCCAGGAAGTTTGGGACGCGGCGCGTTCCGCGTCGGCTTCCGAATATCTCGCCCGGCTTGGGGCTGGCGAGAAAGAGTTAAAGATGGGAGTGATCATCCAGGAGATGGTCCCGGCAGAGCTTTCTGGCGTGGCTTTCAGCAAGAACCCCATCACGGGGTTTGACGAGGTGATTGTTGAGGCGGTTCCAGGCAGCGGAGAAATGCTCGTTCAGGGAGGTGTCACCCCGCAACGCTGGGTCAGCAAGTGGGGCGAGTGGATCGAACAACCCGAAGATGGACCTCTGCACCAGGCATTATTGGAGGAAATTGTTGCCAGCACGCGTGCCATCAGTAAAACCTTCAAGCTGGATGTAGATCTGGAGTGGGTCTACGATGGCCGCAAGCTGTACTGGGTGCAAATGCGGGAGATCACCTGCCTCAACCAGCCGCACCTTTACTCCAACAAAATCGCCAAAGATATGCTTCCCGGGATGATCAAGCCGCTGATCTGGTCAGTGAACACGCCGATCGTGAACGGAACCTGGGTAGATCTGCTCACCGAGCTGATCGGGAAAAACGATATCGATCCAGCCAGCCTGAGCCGCGCCTTCTACTACCGCACGTATTTTGACATGGGCACCTTCGGGCAGATCTTCGAGCGATTAGGTCTGCCCGCCGAGTCCCTTGAGATGATGATGGGCATCCAGACAGGCGGCCAGAAAATGCCGATGTTCAAGCCGAGCGCCCAAATGCTTGCTCTCTTACCACGCCTGGTTCGGTTTATCAGCGACAAATGGGCGTTCTCTCGCCAGATCGACCAGCGCCTGCCTGAGGTTAAATCCAGGTATCAAACGATTGCCGCTCAACAATCCAGGCAGATGGACGACGCTGAGCGTCTGGTGCAGATCGAACAATTGACATCCATCACCGGTCAGGCGGCGTACTTGAATATCGTCGCGCCGCTCTTGATGGCCCTTTATAACGGCATGCTGCGCAGACAGATGCAGAAAGCCGGTGCGGATTACGAGAAACTGGATCTGATGGATGGCATCGCAGCCTTGCAAGATTATGATCCGGACTTCCATCTGCGCCGGTTGAACGGGCTATACTGCCAGCTCAGTGCGGATACCCAGCAGCGCATCCTGGAAAGCAGCTTTACAGAGTTCCAGTCCATGCCTGGAATCGAAGATTTCCAGGCCCAGGTCGCCGAATTCCTGGAACGTTTTGGTCACTTGAGCGATAGCGGCAATGATTTCTCATCTATTCCCTGGCGTGAGAATCCCGATCTGATCCTGCACATGATCACCTCGTACATGCAACGCGAAGATAAGCCGGGCGAAAAGCTGACCTTTGACCAGATCCCGGTAGCCGGCCTGCGCCGCTGGAGAATGGCAAGGACGTACCGTAACGCCCAACGCTACCGGCTGTATCGTGAGCAGATCAGCTCAGTGTACACCTTTGGCTACGGATTATTTCGAGAAACTTACCTGGCGCTTGGCGACTCGCTCGTCCGGCGAGATATTTTGGCAGACCGCAAAGATATCTTCTACCTGTACGATCCAGAAATACGCTCTTTCTTTGCCGGTGAGGCCAGCGGGGCGGATATCGCAGAAAAGGTTAGCCAGCGCAAACAGGAGATGGTGCAATTTCGCAACATCGAGCTGCCAGAGCTGATCTATGGCGACCACCCGCCACCCGTGCAGTTATCCACCAGTCGGGTCCTGCGCGGCACACCGACCTCGCGGGGCTATTACACTGGACAGGTAAAAAATGTGCGTGGCATCAGCGATTTCCCCAAGGTTGTGAAAGGGGATGTGATTGTGGTGCCGTACTCAGATGTCGGGTGGACGCCGCTGTTCGCCCGGGCGGGGGCAGTGATCGCCGAATCGGGAGGAATCCTTTCGCATAGCTCGATCATCGCCCGGGAATATAATATCCCGGCGGTAGTATCGGTTGCAGGGGCGCTTCAGCTAAACGATAATACCCGGGTAACCGTAGATGGTTACAAAGGGGAGATCGTTATTCACGAGCCAGAATCAATTCCTGGCTAAAGGATGAAAAAGATATGCCAGTTCTGGAAGCAAATGGCTTGACCAAAACCTACCGCCTTGGAAACCATCATGTCAATGCCTTGAACGGGGTGGATTTTTCCGTTGAAGAGGGCGAGTTTGTCGCCATCATGGGCCCATCGGGCAGTGGCAAATCCACCTTGCTGCACCTGATCGGCGGGTTGGACAAGCCCTCCGATGGGGAAGTAACCCTGGCTGGACATCGCCTGTCGCTGTTGAAAGACAAGCAGGTGACCTTAATCCGGCGGCGCAACGTGGGCTTTGTCTTCCAGTTCTTCAACTTGCTCCCCACACTGACGGCTGAGGAGAATATCACCCTGCCGCTGCTCATTGACGGTAAAAACCTGCGCAAATACCAGGAGCGCCTGCAGGTGCTCCTGGATTTGATCGGTCTTGCCGACCGGCGCCGGCACAAACCCGAACAGCTCTCTGGCGGCGAGCAACAACGGGTTGCCATGGCGCGCGCCTTGATCACCGAGCCTGCCATCCTGCTGGCAGATGAGCCGACCGGCAATCTAGATTCAAAGACCGGCACGCTGATCATGGATCTTCTGAGGCGGTCCTGTGATGAGCTGGGTCAGACGATTGTTGTCGTCACCCACGACCCGCGGGCTGCTTCTTATGCTGATCGAGTGGTGTTCTTGAGAGATGGCAATCTGGCAAGCGAGCTGCGCCTGGATGGCAACACATCTCAAAGCGACCATTTACGCACCATCATCGAAGAGCTAGAGACCCTGGAGACCACCCCGTCCGATCCGGTGAACGCCTGATGAAGCTGGCTCGCTTACTGACCCTGCGCTGGCTGCGCAACCGTCCCTTGCGCATGCTTCTCAGCATGTTTGGGATCGTGCTGGGGGTGGCAACCATCCTGGCAATCGGCATCACCAACCGGACGGCGATGCTATCTGTCACCCAGGTATTCGAAAACACCTCAGGGAAAGCTAACCTGATCGTCACCAGCGCCGATACCGACGCGCGGGGCTTCGACGACCGGGTTTTGCGCCGCCTGGAGTCTTTCCCGGGCATCGTTTCGGCTGTGCCTTCGGTACAGGTCCAGACAATCCTGGCTGAGGACATGGCACCGGAGCAAGTTGGCTTGAGCTTTTTCGGCACGGATGCCGGGGGATTGTCACTTTTCGGAATCGACCCCGCCCGTGACCAGGATGTGCGTAACTACACTATTCTGGAAGGCGTTTTTCTTTCACCAGATATGGATGCCGAGGAGATCGTCCTGGTAAAGAGCTATGCGGAAGATAATAACCTGAGCACTGGCTCCTCAGTGGCGATCAACACCGAGGCAGGCATCGTCAACCTGCGGATTGCCGGACTGATCGCCAAGGAAGGACCCGGGCAATTGAACAACGGCGCATTTGGGGTCATCCCCCTGGGAACCGCCCAGAAGCTGTTTTACCGGGAAGATCAGTTTAACCAAATAGACCTGGTGGTTGCGCCTGAATTGACTGACATCAACCAGCTGGAAGCGCTGCGCACCAGCCTGCAATCTTTTCTGGGAGACGAGTACTCTGTCTTGTACCCGGCATCGCAAGGCAGGCGTATGACCCAAATGCTGGGCAGCTACCAGATTGGCCTGAATTTCTTGAGCGGGATGGCGTTGTTTGTAGGAGCGTTCCTGATTTTCAACGCCTTTTCTATGACCGTAGTAGAACGCACCCGGGAGTTCGGCATGCTGCGCACGGTGGGTATGTCGCGCGGGCAGGTGACCCGCCAGGTGCTGACCGAAGCAGCTATCCTGGGCCTGTTGGGATGCTTGCTGGGAGTCGGCTTTGGAATATTCCTGGCGCGCGGACTGAGCCGCATCATGGAGATCGTCCTGGCGATGGAGCTGACCAGGATTGCCATCCCAATGGATATTGTCGTGACGAGTGTCACCGTAGGGCTGGTAGTCTCACTGCTGGCGGCTTTTTACCCGGCCTGGCAGGCCGGGCGGATCTCTCCCCTGGAGGCAATGCGCATCCGGGCGCAAAGCTCGCAAGGTTTTTTGGTACGCTTTGGATGGATTCCCGGCAGCCTGCTCTTGCTGGTTTCAACGATCATCTTGATCATGAATCCCTTTTCGTATGATGTGCAATTCCGCATGGGCAGCATGGTGGTGGTCGGCTTGTTCTTGGGCGGGACGCTGCTCATCCCAAGCAGTGTCAGCCTGTGGGAGGTGCTCTTCCGCCCGGCAATGCGCCTGATCTACGGCAGCAGCGGTCGCCTGGGTAGCAGCAACGTCCAGCGCTCCAAAGTGCGCACCACCCTGACGGTGGCTGCCCTGATGATCGGTGTGGCGATGATCATTGTTGTCTGGGTAATGACCGATTCCTTCAAAGGCGACCTGGACCAATGGCTCAAGGGCTATATCGGTGGCGATCTGTTTGTCACTTCATCTCTGCCGATGGGTAGAGATGTCTGGAAGAAGCTAGAAAGCACGCCAGGGGTGGAGGCGGTGGCGCCGGTCCGCTACTTCGAAGTGGACTGGATCAACCCTTCTGCAGGCGAGGAGCGGATCTCATTCATGGCTTTCGATCCCGCCTCCCACAACCAGGTGACCTCGTTCATCTTCAGCCAGGACAAACCGGACCCCGGCAGCGCTTTGCAGGCGATTGCCTCCGGCGATCAGGTGTTTATTTCCAGCGTTATTTCCGAAAAATACGGCCTCAAACCAGGCGATCAGATCACCGTCCTGACCAAAATGGGTGAGCACCAATTCGAGATAGCCGGCGTGGTGGTGGATTATTACAACCAAGGCTTGGTGATCAGCGGTAGCTGGATGGATATGGAGCGCTACTTCCGCCAGCAGGATGCCAATGTATTCCTGGTCAAGATCGAGCCCGGGTTGGACCGAGGCGCAATCCGCGACCGGATCGATAAGCTTTATGGGAAGCGCGACAACCTTATTATTGAGACCAACCAGGAGATCCTGGGCAAGGTGTCAACCTTGATGCAGCAATCCTTCCGCATGTTCGATGTGCTTGCCTTGATCGCCATGATGGTGGGGTTTTTCGGCATCATCAACACCCTGACGATGAACGTCATCGAGCGCACCCAGGAGATCGGCATGCTGCGCGGCGTGGGGATGACCCGCGGCCAGGTGGTGCGCATGATCCTGGCGGAGGCTGCCCTGATGGGCATCATCGGAGGCGTGCTGGGGCTGGTTTTCGGGGTGATTCTGTCGCGCATCTTCCTGCTGGCAATGACCGCCATGTCAGGTTACTCGCTGGAATTCATCTTGCCTTTGCAGCGCATCCTGCTGGCGGTGGTGATGGCGTTTGTGATTTCGCAAGTGGCAGCATCGCTGCCGGCTGCCCGGGCAGCCAGGACGCGCATCCTCGAGGCAATCCATTACGAATAAGAGCTAAAGGCTATCGGTATTTACCATCATCCTGCTCGCCAAACCCTTGCAAAACAGGCCCGATTGGCGAGCTTATCTCTGCCTATTTAAATCAATTCAGCAAAACTATTCCTTGACAATCCAGACCTATTATAATATAGTTAACCCCTATTAATCAATTAGGGAAGTTAACTATGTCCATTCACACCCGCTTCAACACCTCGCTGAATGATTGGGCGGAAGTCTTCATGGCTCGCTCGATGCATGACATGGTGCAATTCATCAAAGACTCAGGTATTTCCATGCCTCAACTCAGCACGCTGATGCACCTGCACCATCGCGGTGCCTGTGGCGTCACCGATATCGGCGAGCACCTGGGGGTGACCAGCGCGGCTGCCAGCCAGATGATCGACCGCATGGTTCAGCAAGGGATGCTTGAGAGGGCTGAGGATACAGCTGATCGGCGCGTCAGGCAGATCACCCTTACCGAAAAAGGCCGCCAGCTAATCAAGAAAAGCATCCTGGCGCGGCAGAGGTGGATGGAAGACCTGACCACTGCTCTGACTGCGCTGGAACAAGAGCAAGCCATCCAGGCGCTCGATCTGCTGACCCGTACTGCTCGCCGCTTGAAACCTCAGGCGGTGGCAGGCAATCAACATTCCGAGCGCGTGCCGCAAGGCGAAGTTACTGAACCCCAATAAGCCGTTTTAGGAGCAATCACTTGGTTAACTCACGTCGATCCAACCCGCGCGGCAGCATATCGCGCGGCTCTCTCAACCGGGCAGTGCGCTACCTGGGCAATTACCGGCGCGAAGCCCTTATACCCTACTTGTTCCTGATCATCGCTACCCTGGCGCAGCTTGCTGTGCCGCGCATGGTAGGAAATATCATCGATGCGATCACGCAGGGCGTGATCGCCCGCTCCGTCCTGGACGGGCTGGAGCGGATTCCGCAAACCTTCCTGCCCCTGGCAAAGACCCAGATCCTGGAATTCCTGGGCTATCCCGCCGAATGGACGCTGGAACAGCTGCGCGCCGCCATGAATGCTGATCTAACCAACGCGCCAAACGCTCTGCTGCAAGCCGGGATTGCCATCGTCATCTTTGCTGCAATTCGCGGCTTATTCACATTCCTGCAAGCCTACTGGGCAGAGCGCAACTCGCAGAGTGTGGCTTTTGACCTGCGCAACGACCTGTTTGCCAAAGTGCAGCGCTTGTCTTTCTCCTATCACGACCGCAACCAGACCGGGCAATTGATGGTGCGTGCCACCGACGACGTTGAGAAGGTGCGCCTGTTCATTGGTCAGGGGCTGCTGCAACTGGTAGGCGCATTTTTACTCATCACCGGAACCCTGATCATTCTTTTCACTACCAATGCTCGCCTGGCATTGATCGTCCTGCCGGTGCTGCCCATCGCCCTGATCATGTTCATGATCTTCGGCACGATCAGCCAGCCGCTTTTCGCCAAAGTACAGGCGAAGCTATCCGCGTTGAATACCATCCTCCAGGAGAACCTGGCGGGCATCAAGGTGGTCAAAGCCTTCACCCGCGAAAAAGACGAGCAAGCCAAGTTCGACCAGGCTGCTGACCGTCTGATGAACCAGCAGATCACTGTGGGACGCCTGTTCTCATTCCTCTTTCCGCTCATCTTCCTGATCGCCAACCTGGGGCAAGCAGCTACGCTCTACTTCGGCGGGCAGCAAATCGTCAACGGCACCCTGACCCTGGGTGAATGGCAGGAGTTCAGCCTGTACCTGATTTACCTGTTCCTGCCGCTGGCTCAATTTGGCATCATCATCACCCAGTTGGGGCAGGCCTCGGCTTCCGCCACCCGGGTGTTTGAAATATTGGACACCCAAAGCGAGATAACCGAAAAGCCTGAGGCAGCCAACTTGCCCGAAGTGAAGGGGCTGGTGCGCTTCGAAGATGTCACCTTCCGCTACTACAATAGCGGCGAGCCAGTCTTGAAAAACGTCAATCTTGAGGTCCAGCCGGGCCAAACGATTGCCCTGCTGGGTGCGACCGGCTCGGGCAAGACGACGATCATCAACCTGCTGCCACGCTTCTACGATCCCAGCCATGGGCGCATCACTATCGACGGGTATGACCTGCGAGATGTGTGCCTGGACTCGCTGCGCGCTCAGATCGGCATCGTGCTGCAAGAGACGACCTTGTTCAGCGGCACGATCCGTGAGAACATCGCCTTCGGCAAGTCGGATGCAACTATGGAAGAGGTCACCGCGGCTGCAAAAGCTGCTGCCGCCCATGATTTCATCCTATCTTTCCCGCAAGGTTACGACACCCCGGTCGGCGAGCGCGGCACCACCCTGAGCGGCGGTCAGAAACAACGCATCGCCATCGCCCGCGCCCTGCTGCTGGACCCGCACATCCTCATCCTGGATGACTCCACCAGCAGCGTTGACCTGGCAACCGAGGCTCAAATCCAGCACGCTCTGGATGAGCTGATGAAGGGGCGCACCAGCTTCGTGATTGCCCAGCGCATCAGCACGGTGCTCCACGCCGACCAGATTCTGGTCTTGGAGAAAGGTGAGATCGTCGCCCGGGGCACGCATCAAGAGTTGATGGAAGACAGCGCAATCTATGCGGAAATCTACAACTCCCAACTGGTGGAAGACGCTTTGGTTGAAAGCGAGCCGGCTCAGTTGATAGCATAGCTGGTTACAACAACCTGCTGTGCGGTGATCGACTCATTGAGATAACAATCCTGGAGATATAAAAATGTTTGGTGGTCAAGAAGGCTTACGCCGACTGATGGAACAAGAAACCAGCAAGCCCGCCAATTTGGGCGAGACGCTGGCCCGCTTTGGCGCGTATTTCAAACCCTACTGGCTATTGCTGGTGCTGACCCTGGTGCTTGTGGTAGGTTCTACCTGGGCGCAGGTGACGACGCCCGAGCTGATTGGACAGGTGGTAGACTGCTACCTGGTGCCTGCCTCGGGCGGAGGGTCCATCGACCTGGCAGCCGCGCTGGCGCCGGGTGATGAGGCGGAATCATCCGGCAATTGCTGGTTGGCGCAGGGCACCCAGCCGCAGGGTTTCACCCAAAACGTAATCACCGCCATGTTCACTGCCGGGGATTTCCCCCAACCTTCGGGCAGCGTGGTAGGCATGGATAGCGCCGAGCGGGTTGCCGGCATCGGTCGCCTGGTGTTGATCATCATCGCCCTGTTTGTGTTCAGCGGAGCGATGACCGGGCTGACGTTTTACTCCATGACCTGGTCAGGGCAGCATGTGCTGCGCCAGCTGCGCCACGACGTTTTCCACCACCTGCACCGGCTCTCTTTGGGCTATTACGCCGAGCATGAAGCCGGCGACCTGATGAGCCGCATTACCAATGACGCTGAAACCATCCAGCAGGCGATCAGCTTTGCCCTGGTCAGCGTGCTAAGCGGGATGCTGTTGCTGTTCTGGATTGGCTACAACATGCTCAGTCTCAGCCTGGGGCTGGGCCTGCTCAGCCTGGTGGTGGTGCCCTTGATGGCTCTGGCAACTGTGTGGTTCTCCACCCAGGCGCGCAAAGCTTTCCGCCGCACGCGCCTGGAGATGGGCAGCGTCAACGCCGAGCTGCAAGAGAGCATCTCCGCTGTGCGCGAAGTGCAGGCGTTCAACCGGGCGGAGGAGAATATCGAGAACTTCCGGGTGACCAATGCTGCCAACCGGGATGCCAATATCCGCGCTGTAGCCTACACCAGCGCCCTGGCTCCTGCCCTGGAAGCGCTAGGATATGTAGCATTAGCGATTGTCAGCGTCGTTGGTGGTCTGCTCCTGCTGGGCGAGGGGGCGATCTTTGGCGCCACGGTTTCCCTGGGCTTGATCATCACCTTCATCGGCTATGTGCAGCGGTTCAACCAGCCTATCCAGCAAATTGCCGTTTTGTGGACCAATCTGCAGAGCGCCATCGCTGGCGGCGAGCGCATGTTCACGCTGCTGGATGTCCAGCCCGAAATCAAGGATGCTCCGGATGCCAGACCAATGCCTGCCATCCAGGGCAGAGTGGAATTTACCAATGTTACCGCCGGGTACAAGAAAGACCAGGCAGTCCTGAACGGGGTCAGCTTTACCGCCGAACCCGGGCAGACCGTGGCAATTGTGGGTCCAACCGGGGCTGGGAAAACCACGTTGATCAACCTGGTGCCGCGTTTCTACGACGTTACCGGGGGGGCAATCTTGATCGACGGTCAAGACGTGCGCTACGTCGAGGTTGAATCGCTGCGCAAACAGATCAGCATCGTGCTGCAAGATACTTTTTTGTTTAGCACAACGGTCATGGAAAATATCCGCTTCGGACGTCCAGAAGCCACCGACGAAGAGGTCATCGCTGCGGCTAAACTGGCGCATGCTGATACCTTCATTGAGCGGCTGCCAGACCGGTATTCCACCGTGCTTGGCGAGCGCGGCAGCGGATTGAGCCAAGGCCAGCGCCAGCTGCTGGCAATTGCCCGCGCTGCGTTGGCAGATCCAAAAATCCTGATCCTGGACGAGGCGACCTCCAGCGTCGATACCCGCACCGAGCGTCTGATCCAGCAAGCCCTGGACGAGCTGCTCCAGGGTCATACCAGCTTCGTGATTGCTCACCGCCTGAGCACGATCCGCAGAGCGGACGTGGTCCTGGTGCTTGACCAGGGTCGTATCATTGAGCGCGGCAAACACGAAGAGCTGTTGGCAAACAAGGGTTTTTACTACAATCTTTACATGAGCCAGTTTCGGGGAGGGGCTGAACTCCCCCAGCCGCGTGGTGTGGTCGGCAGCGCTGGCTGGAAAGCAGGCGAAGCGGCATCAGCCTGAGATGGTTATAACTATAGTTTCCGCTAACAGCGGATGACAAAGATACCGGAAAGAACTTCCGGAAGCGCCGAACCTTACAAATTGAGCCCATTTTTCGCTTCAAGGCACCGATATCGGCGCAGAAGCGGTGGATTTTCGCCTGTGAGCCAGGATACCCTTGGGCAAATGCCCTGTCACCGATGCCTTTTTGCGAATTTGACCTGGCAATGGGTAACTTTGCGGAAATGGTGCGCCCATCAGCATACGGCGAAAACGCCCTGGGGTGCGCCTGGGCTGGCGATCCCAGAAACCGGTGGGAGCAAGCGGGGCCATGGCTGCCAGGTAACTCAGGATCGAACCAGCCAGCAGGGCCAATTCGGGTAGGCGTTGGATGCTTTCATCGGCATGCACGAACTGGCGATGAGCGCCGACCATCTGCTTGGCCGAAAGCGGTATCTGCTCAACCGGCCAACGATCTTGATACATGGCTTTCACGGTAGCCGGTTTCAGGTGGATGGGTGTCGCCAGCAGCCAGGGCGTGGTGTAGCGTGGATCGTAGATAGCATACACCCGGAAAGTCTTGGCCCGAGTTCCAGGGGTCACGCCCGGTAGGATCAGGTCTTCCCAGATCTCGGCCCGCATGACAACGCCATTTTCTGTCCAGGTTTCTACCCGATCCGGGGAACTGGCGGCGATGGTCTTGCCTTTGTAGCTGCGCTCCAGCGGGCGGATCTTCTCTCCATCGATGGGTCTGCGGCCTTTGCCACCATAGGGCAAGGGCTGGTTGCGACGAGCCGTGAAGTTGGTTGCCAGGCGAAGCAGATAATGCTCCAGCCCGGCTGCCTGCACGTCGGCCAGCTTGACGCCAGCATCCATCACCGCCACATCGTCAGCAGCCAAATGGCGGCATGCCCAGCGCAACAAGTCCTGCCACAGCCGGCTCTCGCAAGGGTCTTTGGGATGCACCCGTTCGAATGCCAGCGGACAAGCCAGGCGTTGACCACCGATTTGACCCACTTCCCCGATCACTCCGAAAATCACCGCCGGAAGAGCCCGGTTGGCAACCGGATGGTAGTGTTTGCTCGGACAGTTCTGCAGCGCCGGACGCCAGAAGGCAGTGACATCGACAGTGATAGCCCGGTAGCCTTCGTG
>JBFYSV010000347.1:0-66828 GCA_041301185.1 Anaerolineae bacterium | reverse complement strand
GCGACAGCCGATTGTAGAAAAGCGATTTCCAGGCAAGCTGCTGTATTTTGCCACACCCCACCGAATGCAGCCGCGTCGAGCTTTTCCACATCCGGAATATCATTTAGAGTCATCGATCGCAGAGATAACCATGGATGATTGCGGGCAGGTGGTCGCTCACCTGGCTCCCAGGAAAGTACAATCACCCGGTGGCTACTTTCAAATTGGCTGCCTTCTAATAATCGAAAAAACCACTCATGCAGTGGGATTACAGCGACCTTCATCGTATCGGCGATTTCAAGCAGCTGCAACCGTGCTTCTGACCATACTTCCTCCCAGATTTGCTCGGGATTTACGCCATGTGCTACTGCAAAAAGCCGAATCCAGGCAACCTTGGGTGGATCGGGCGGGCAAGCAAGAGCACCAACAATCTCACTGCCCTGTCTCGCCACTAAAAAGGGCGAGCGACCAATCCAGTCTAATGCCGGTCGCCAATCTAGATGACGATGGATATAGGATCCGAAGTGGATCAAGTTAGCAAGATATTGGCGATCTTCTTTTATTGCGGGGTAAATCGTGATCTTTTTTGATTTTGTAAACACCACAAAATCCGATCAAGAACCTTTGATGACCTTCGACGGCAGGTTTAATAATTTCCGCAGAGCGCGCTGCTTGGGGCTTGGTTTCTTGAGACCATCCAACCCGGCTTGCATGCTAGCCAACGCTTCCATCTGATGACCAGTCTTTAATTGCAGAGCAGACAAGGACTGTAACACACTGGCCCTCATCTGGGTTTCGTTAGCCTGCTTTAATACATCCGCAGACTGCTGATAAGCTTGAATGGCATCATCTAGCCGAGCCACAGCCTCCAAAGCTGCTCCCAAATTACCCAGTGCCATACCCTGGCGAAGCAAGTCACCGGCTGCGGAGAATATATCCGGCGTCCCTTGCACAACCCGCAGGGCTGAATCTCCATCGCCAGCTTGTAGATAGGCAACACTACTATTATTCGACATCTCGGCGACATTCAGATGATCGTCGACGGTTTGATAACCCTGCGCGGCAGCTTCAAACGCGCTTGCCGCAGCAAGATAATCCCCTTGCTGATAAGCCTGCCGGGCTTCCTTTGCCAATTGCATCGGCGAAACCAGCTCGCTCATAATCAAATCTTCACTAGAAGGTGATTTCTAATAATACTTCGGCTACCGCTCTCAGCTTCTCTACCGACATGCCACTCAAGCGTACAGCCATTTCTATATAAGGTTGGTTAACTGGCTTGGATACAAAAGCCTGTAAATCCGCTGGCATCTCTAAAAAATCCTGGACAACTCGTTGTTGATGAAACCACTGCCCTACCGGACCTTTCTTATCGTAATATTCCTTCACCGGAACGCCCATTAGATCGTTCAGGGCATCGAGTAACGGTACCGGGACTGGCTGTAAACCCAGCTCATACGTTTCAAGCTGGCTGATTGACAGGCCGGATTTTTGGGAAAGCTCATCTAATGAGAAACCGGCACGTGTCCGCGCCATCCGCAGCTGGGCGCCAATCATGCGGTTCCGCAAGCTAATCAGCTTCTCAACATCCACTCTCTGGTCTGTATCGGTTTTGTCCGCCAGCGTTTGGCTGCCCCAAAAATGCTCTATGGGAACTTTCAGGTAATAAGCCAGAAATTCCAGCTCGGGAAGTGATGGCGATCTCTGCCCTTGTTCATATGCTTCATACGTAGCTGCAGGCATGCCCAATGCTGCAGAGCACTCCTCGATACTCCTCCGGGAAGCCAGGCGGGCATCGGTGATTAACGCTCCTAGCTTTTTTGCTCGCAGACTTAATGTCGTTGGATTAACCATCCCGGCTGCTCCTATGATTCCCAGGTCAGACAGAGGCAAGAACCCAGACCCGCTGATCCGTTAGTGGTCTAATGCTGCAATCATTCCGTGCTTGTTCAGCATATTGCCAATTTAGAATAACGCCAACATTATAGCAGAAACGACCAGTTGACTTGCTTATTCAGATCATCCCTAATAGATATGACAGGTTCATATGAACCAGCTTAATCCTGGAGTGGGGGCATCGTGTATCCCAGTCCAGACCGGGTAACAATATGGGTTGGGTTCTTGGGATCATCTTCCAGCTTTTGGCGTAGCCGGGAGATACTGACCCACAGGATCTCTTTATCATCACCATACTCGGGTCCCCACACATTGGTCAAAAGCTCCTCAGAGTTGAGCACCTTGCCAATATTGTGGGCAAATTGCAGCAATAGACGGTATTCAGTAGCCGATAAATACACAATCCGTTCGCCGCGAAACACTTCTGCCCGGGCAAAATCAATCCGTAGATTGCCGTGAGTGAACACTGCCTGTTGTGTCCCGCCGGAAGTTTTCACACGCCGCAGAACAGCCCGCACCCGGGCCAGTAGCTCTGTCGCTGAGAAAGGCTTGACAATATAATCATCAGCCCCTAAATCAAGACCTCGGACGCGCGCATTTTCTTCCCCACGAGCAGTCACCATGATGATCGGCACACTGGAAAACTCGCGGATCCGCTCACATGCCCCAAAACCATCCAGGATTGGCATCATGATATCCAATAACACCAGGTCAGGTTGCTGGGAGGCCACAATATCCACAGCTTCCTGTCCATTGGTGGCTTTGATCACCTGGAAGCCCTCGGTGATCAAGTTGGCTTCCATTAAGCGTAAGTAACGTGGTTCATCGTCTACAATCAAGATGCGGGCACTCATAGGTTACTCTCCCTTAGTGAAATACTGGTTTCCGTTACTTCTTTCATCTCTAGTGGAAGGTAGATATGAAAGGTTGTTCCCTCTCCAAGAACCGATTCAACCGTAATTTCGCCCCCATGCGCCTGGATAATCCGGCGGCATATATAAAGACCCAAACCGGTACCTCGCACCGTCACATTATTGGATGGTACCCGATAAAACCTGTTGAACAGATTCTTCAGGTTCTCCGATGCAATTCCCGGGCCATTATCGCTCACCGTCATCTGCGCTTGTTCAGATTCCTTTGCCAGGGTGATCTTGACTTGCGCTCCTGGGGCATATTTGATTGCGTTTGAAAGCAAGTTATCGAATACCTGGGCAAGCCGGGTAGGATCAGCCTGGATTTGCAAACCGTTGATTTTTAGATCAAGGTAGATCTGAATTTCTTCGTTGCGTGATCCAGCTCTTAGGACCATATCCTTGAGGAAGGTATCCAATCGGAGTGGCTGGAAGCTCATCCGCAGGGTGCCTGCCTGTAATCGGGAAGAATCCATCAGGTTCTCAATCAACTCACGCAGACGATCTGCTTCGTCATCGATTATGCTCAAGAACTCCTGGCGTGTGTTACTATCCCAATCGATATCGTCCCGGAGCAACGTGGTTGCATAACCTTTAATAAAGCCGAGCGGTGTGAGCAGCTCATGGGACACAGTGGCAATAAAATCTTCCTGCAAGCGGTTCAACCGGCGTTCTGCTTCCAGGCTGGCTACCCGCTGAACCAAATAAGTATGTCCCATTAACTGGGCAACATGTACAGCAATAAATTCGGACAATCGTATCTGGTCTGGTTTAAAAGATGGCCCACCGAAACGAATGAAAACCAGCGCACCCAGGGCGTTTTCCGATCCCCAGCTCAATGGTAATCCAAGGGAATAGCGCAGCCGGGTGCGATCTGTCTCAAAATTTTCCATCTTCTCGATGAGGATGGCAACCTGGTTGGTTTGAAGCGCCTGGTGGGCAGTCGTTTCGCCCCAGGCAAGGTCAGCCTCGTGAGATCGACCCCGCCCGATTGCCCGGGCATAGGCCGGTTCTAAAGCCTCTTCACCCTTCTTTAGGTAAAGCACCATATTATCGAAGATAAACACCGGTCGGGCAAGGTTAATAATCTCATCCAGTGCAGAATCCAGGTTAACCGCCTGGGCAACCGCCCGGCTGATCGTATAAACTGCTTCCAGCTCCTCAGGACGTAGAACTGCGGGACCGTTAATATCTTCTGGGGTACTCATTGTGAGCTTTTCTCATCTTCATCCAGCGGTACAGATACAACAAATCGCGAGCCTTTATCAACCTCCGAGAATACCCGGAGGCTGGCATGATGTGCATCGATGATTTGCTTGCATAGTGCAAGACCGATGCCCGTGCCTCCATAACGCCGGGTAGGTGAGCCATCCAGTTGGTGGAATGGCATAAAAATTTCGTCCAGACGATTTTGCGGGATACCAATCCCGGTATCCAGAACTTCAACAACGGCCGATCCTCGTCGATCATCCGTGACAACCCCTACTTTACCTCCCCTTCCGGTGAATTTCACCGCATTATCCAGCAGATGGGAGATTACCCAAGACATTTTCTCGCTATCACATTTGACCGGCAGATTGCTCGCGGATACCTTGCTAATTAGCTCAATGCCTGCGCTATACGCCCTGGGCTTCATACTTTCTATCTCGCGATCGACGAGGTCATTTAAATTTACCAGGCTTAATTCTAATGTCAATTCTCCGCGTGAGGCCAACGAAAACTGAATCAGATCCTCAATTAATCGTTCGAGACGCTCTTCTGCTCGCCTGAGTACCTGGAGGGCATCTCGCTGATCTGGCTTCAGCTCACCGAAACCACCTTCCAAGAAGATATCCAGATAGCCTTTAATATGGGTAAGAGGCGTGCGGAGCTCGTGTGAGATATTGGCGATAAAATTCGCTTTCAACCGGTTGTGCTCGGTTAGCTTCTCCAGCGCATTCTGGAGTTGCTGGGTACGTTCTTGAATTCTTTGCTCCAGCTGCATATTTGATTGTCTCAAAGCAGCTTGAAGCTCCAGGATTTGTTGTGTCACCACCTGGTCAAGTGTTTCTTGGTCAATCAGCTGCAACTCACGGAGTACGTACCCCAGCAAGACCGGTGTCCCCTGATCCGCTTTCTGTTGCTGGTTTTGAAGGGCTCGTTTAAGATCTTCGGGCTTGATCAGCCCTTTCTCAATTAGTAGATCCCCCAGACGTGGAACCAGGATTTCCGGTGTGACCATCTTGCCCTCGGTCAGAGGTAGGGAAAACTCAACCTTGCTTTCCGCAACCACAGCCGCTACAGCCAGATTTACGCCACAATGATCGCAGAAACGCGCTTGCGGGTCTACTGGTAGTTCACAATTGGGGCATGAAACGAGGGCGGTCATCTATTCCCCATGGACTGATGTATGTATCGGCTCGATCTAATCATATCCTTTCTTTGATGAAGATGCAAGGCTTTTTTCTTAAAATCCGATTATTAAAAATGGCTTTTACTGCAATTCGCTGAAAGTAGGTCAATAAAGAAGACTGGCTATTGACGGGGAATTGCTTAAACAAATCGCTAATCAAATTACAATTTTTCCAAAGTGGTCTTCAGCGGTTTGCCTACGAACCGAAATGACCTGTTAAGTGTTTGTAAGGTAAATCCCAGGGGTTTTAATGCATAATTGGAGCTATGAATAGCCAGGAAATTGCCCACCCCTCATCCAATGGGTTAGAGCTTACCGCGGCTATGGATACTTTGACGAAGAGGAATTCCTTGGTGCAAAAGGACGGGCTTACGCGGATATTAGTAATCGACGATGATCAGGCAATGACCGAGATGCTCCGCCTGGTATTAGAACCCAATGCATTCGATGTGCATGAGGCACATTCCGGACCAGAAGGCATCGAAGCAACCCAACGCCTGAATCCAGAAGTCGTTGTTCTGGATTTGCTTATGCCAGGAATGGATGGATGGGAGGTGTGTAAAGAGATTCGAACATTTAGCCAGGTTCCTATTCTTGTACTTTCCGCTATCAGCAAACCCGGGATTATCGCGCGTGCCCTGGATGAGGGAGCAGACGACTACCTGCTCAAACCAATGCCCAGTAGTGTACTGATCGCTCACCTAAAAAGGCTTGCCCGGCGGGCGCGGGCAGAGCAAGAATCCAATAATACCAATTTGCCTTTGCTCCGACTGTAAATAAATCCGTGCTAATGGTGATAAAAAGCCCAACATCCTCCAACATACCTTGGAGGATGTGTTCATTCCGCTAAATTCGCATATCGCAGCAGTACAGGATCGATTACAATTATTCAAACAACCCACGGAGGCGGAGACGTGCAGACCTGTACCAAATGCTACACCCAGTCGCCAGATTCAGCCACACATTGCATAAATTGCCAGGCGGACTTGAGGGAGTTTTCCAGTACTGCTGTTTCTCTGAAACGGCTTCAGGCTAACCCGCGTGTAAAAAATATACGCCTTGTCGTTGCTCACAACTGCTGTCCCGCCTGCCGGTTAGCAGAAGGAACCTATGACAAGGATCTTGCTCCACATCTGCCTATTGAAGGATGCTCACATAGCCTGGGTTGCCGGTGTTTTTACGAACCCATGCTGAATGAAATCTACCCATAAGGATTCCTTCCCTAAAATTGATTTAAAGCTTTTGTTTAGCGAGCAGTGAACGAGCCAGATCTAGCGCCTGTGCCGGACTCTCAACCAGGCCTGTGGCTTGTGCTTCCCGAATCTCATCCAACAATTCGCCTACCAATGGTCCCGGATCAATCCTCAATTCTGCCATCAGTTGATTCCCGTTGATGAGCGCCGGAGGAGACACGCTTTCTTCCGGTTTTTCCCAAAAGGCACAAAGCAAAGAGCGCACCACCTCCAGATGATTTTGCCAGACAGTCTGTGGCAGGGCGGAACCATACGTACCCCACATGTCTGCCAGGGATAGCAGGCAAACCACAACACCAGCTTCTCCCGTGTCACGGAAGAAACGATAGATCGCTTTGCGGGATGGGTGAGAGCCAGCATTCGACAATAATATCGGTCGCATATGAGTTTGCACTAGCAATTTAAGACGATCGATTTCCACCCCGCTCAGGTGCATCACCCGCGCCCGGTCAGACACGATCGAGCTGCCAGCTTTATCATGGTCGAAGAATCTGATCCGGTCTGTCTCATCAGTCTGTATAGTCTGTGACTTGCCAACATCATGGAACAGTGCAGCGAAAAACAACAAAGATCGTTGCGTTCGCCCCTCACTGAGCTCCGATTGCAACAGTGTACTAATCTGGTCTCGGTAGCGGCCCAGTTGTAAAACAATTAAACCTGCGTTTAGATTAGAAGCCGACTCTTCGTCATAAGGCACACCGAGCACACCGAGCACCTGGCTAAGACGGGAAACTACCTCCAGGGTATGCGCCCACCCATCCAAAGTATGTGGGGGTGGTTGTGGCAATCCCCGCAACAGTTCCAACTCCGGGAACATGACCCTCAGCCCGCCGATATAATCTAACACCCGCAAGCAAATTACAGGGTGTGGGTCTTCCAAAATCCGAAAGAACTCATCCCGCAAACGCTCAGGAGATACTTCCCCCAGGCGACTCACCAGGCGTTGCATGTTCCTCAAGGTCTCTGGCTCAATGCGCATCTGGTAAGCCGCGGCAAACCGGATTGCGCGTAAAATTCGGACAGGGTCGTCCTCCAGGCTGGCTGGCGTACAGGTCCTCAGCTGCTTGCGGTGCAAATCTAAAGCCCCACCAAGGGGATCGTAGATGCTTCCAGGCTGGTGTAGATCGATCGCCATGGCATTGATGGTAAAATCCCGCCCCCGCAAATCGCTATCCAGATCCGTTCCACGATAGACGGCAAAATCCAAATGCCACTTCTTACCCGAATCATCCATCTGGATGACACGTCCGGTTTCACGTTCTTTATCCAATGGATAAAACGCGCCTCCCAGCTGATTGGCAACCCGGCGCGAGAATTGTAAGGCGCCTTGGGGAACGATAAAATCCATATCGTGGATTTCACGTTTGAGCAACAGGTCACGGACCGCTCCACCAACCAGGTGAAGCGAGTCTGTGCTCGCAAGCCTGGCGCGGATTTGCTTTATCCAGGGTAAGGAATGGATTGGAGAATCGCTCAGAGTAGTATCCACTTTAGCAATATCCAGGAGTGATTATTGGCTTTCGCAATTTCGCCGCTGTGCAGCTCTACGGCTTATTTGGGAGGCCGGTACCGGATGGGATCCACGGCACCAATAAACGGCAGGTTCCGGTATAACTCGTCGATATCCAACCCATAACCAAACACAAACTTATCCGGGATCTTAAAACCACAGTAATGGATAGGGACAAATGTTTCCCGGCGCTCCTCTTTATCCAGCAAGGTACAGACCTTTAAGCTGGCTGGATGGCGGGTAGCCAGAAATTCCATTACCGTAGCAATGGTGTAACCGCTGTCCACGATGTCTTCCACCAATAAAACATGCCGGTCGCGAATATCCTCTTTTAAGTCCAGGCTTATCCTGACCTGTCCGGTAGATTGTCTGGCTCCAACCCCGT
The DNA here is from genome assembly GCA_041301185.1 of Anaerolineae bacterium. Classification (GTDB taxonomy): domain Bacteria; phylum Chloroflexota; class Anaerolineae; order Anaerolineales; family UBA4823; genus JAQBDA01. The sequence goes on along the minus strand of JBFYSV010000347.1, from coordinate 58,505 downwards.
AGGAGGACACAGCCATGAAATCGATCGTATTGGGTACTGTAAGCTGGCGCATCAGGTCACCCAGAAAGAGCACCCCACCCCGCAAAATACACACCAGGTGCAACACGTTACCCTGGTAATCATGGCTGATCTCCGCGCCGAGCTCAGCAATTCGCTGCCTGAGCTGGTCTTCGGTGATCAAAATTTCGGACAAGAATTCGTGATAATCCTGCATGATTAATCCCTCGGTACTTCATGGTGCTCACGGCAGCGCGCCTCGTACATTTCTGCTGCCCCGACAACAACTACCGGCTCATCATAATGGGCGGGACGCCCATCCACCAGGCGCTGGGTTCGTGAAGCAGACTCGCCACACACCATGCAGATGGCATGCAGCTTGTCAACGCGTTCTGCCTGAGCCATGAGTGCCGGCATTGGTCCGAAAGGCTCGCCTCTAAAGTCTGTATCCAATCCTGCCACAATGACACGCAACCCCTGGTCGGCCAGTTTCTGGCAAATAATATTAATCGCGGCATCAAAGAATTGGCATTCGTCGACGGCAATTACGGTCGTATCCTTGTTGAGGTAGTCCAGGATTTCCCGTGCATTACGAATGGGCAGGGCGTCAAACTCGCTACCGGCATGGGAAGTAACTTTCTCGACCGCATATCGGTTATCGATTGCGGGTTTAAATACCTGGACCTTCTGGCGGGCGATCGTTGCTCGGCGCAGACGGCGGATCAACTCATCCGTTTTGCCACAAAACATGGAGCCAGTGATGACCTCTATCGAGCCAGTATGATGTTTCATGATTCCCTCGTGAAGATAGAAGAATTTCGGGTTCGCAGGAGCCGACCTTTCCGTACCTGATGGGAAATTCTATCACACCTGCCCGTTAGCAAGACATCCAACACGGCTTAATAAAATCCCCTCTCAGAAAAAATCACTCTGAGAGGGGTTATCACCATTGAATACCTGATGAAGTATGCCAGGAAGCTATACTGTGATCTCTTCACCAGCTTCGGGCATGGCATAACCAAACTGGCGGAGACGTTTCTTTAGATCGGAAAGCGATTTACGACCAAAACCATCGATCGATAGAAGGGTGTCCTCGCCAAGGGCAAGTTTTTCCAGCACCTGACCGACATGAGTGATGCCGGCTTTAGCAAGCGCATCTACAGCCCGGGGACCTAGCTCCAGTTCAGCGATTGGACGTTCTGGCGATGTGCGAGCTGACTCGCGAGCCTCGCGATCGTCCAAATACTGCTGGCGGGCTTGCAGTTTGCGGTAAAAGCGATCCACCTGTCCTTCGGAGTCGACAATACGCTGCTCGCCGGTGAAGAAGGGATGGCAACGTGAGCATACGTCGGTATGGATAACCTTCTTTGTCGAGCCAGTCGTCCAGGTATTACCACATGCACAGATTACTTTGGCATCGGTATAAAAAGTGGGGTGGGTATCTGACTTCATAATATATAATCACCTTTCAAAATTTTCTCGAGAGCATGTTGTGCTGAATTCTCTCAAGAAATAAGGGCAGTGTACTCTTCCATTGTCAGCACATTCACCCGTTTTCGATCATCACGAATGGTTTCGTAGAACACAACACCATCCATCGTCGCGAACAACGTGTCATCTCTCCCGCGCCCAACATTGCGTCCCGGTTTGATGCGTGTGCCACGCTGCCGGACAAGAATATTCCCAGAGATAACCTGCTGACCACCAAAAACCTTTACACCCAGACGTTGGGACTGGCTATCACGACCATTGCGGCTGGAGCCGCCACCTTTCTTATGCGCCATCTCACCTTCTCCTATTCCACAGCGATCGAGTCAATCTTCAATCGTGTATACTTCTGCCGGTGACCGCTTTTGACGCGGTAACGTTTCTTGGGTTTGTATTTGAATACAACGATCTTATCGCCTTTGATCTGTTCAACCACTGTTGCCTGGATCTTCGCACCTTGCACCAGGGGGGTGCCAACAGTTACACCGCCATCGTCTGAAATGAGCAGCACTCTTTCCAGATCAAGTTGCTCACCGATCTCAGAAGCAAAATGGTCAACATCGATCGTACTACCTTCGACGGCTTTGTACTGTTTTCCACCGTCTTCAACAATTGCGTATTTCATCAGCTTTCCTCCAAGCTTCACTTCACCTTACTCTCCGCGTTCGTCTGCCACTGCGATATCCGCCGAGGTAAGGGGAAGTTGGGGATACAAAATAAACCCCCAGCACACATGCTGCCGGGGCAGGGCAAAAAGGAATTATACAAGGGATAGTAAAAGCTGTCAACCAATTTTGCAAGGAATTTTAGAAATTTGCTCTACAAAAGAGCCCCCCGTCCTTTCAACACGCAAAAGGACGGGGGCAGGGGAGGGGAGGGGAGAGCGAAGAGGCGCAATAACGCAGTCGATAATGGCAATAATCCGGACAGTTATAGAGGAGAGCTTCCTGAATCACCCCCATCAGGTTTATACATTCTCAATTACATGACACAACTATCCTACCATAAAATCAGGCAATAGTCAATATATAATTAAAATATCTTAATATATACATTATATATTGTACATGAATATCTACAATAAATAATGCATTTCGACATATACCTCTACTTATACCGGGCTATTGCAAATCTAGGTGGCTTCCCCCGAGAGAGGGTTCAGAGATTGTGGTAAACTATAACGTTGGTTTACCCAACTTTAAATTTAGAAGTTACGCAGCAAACGAAAAACAACCCTCTGCGTAAGTTTATCAACAAAATTTTGGAGGATTCTCATGACAAATAACAAATGGGTATATCTATTCAGCGAATTAGACCAGGCTGAAAAGTATGTAGGCGGAAAATGGGATAATGTGCGCTCGCTCCTGGGAGGCAAGGGTGCGAATCTGGCAGAAATGACCCGCATCAAGGTTCCGGTACCACCGGGTTTCATCGTAACCACAGAAGCCTGCAACGCCTACCTGGCAGAAGGTGAAAAATTCCCGCCCGGCATGTGGGAACAAGAGCTAGATGCTTTAAAGCACGTCGAACAGCAGACAGGCAAAACGTTCGGCGGTACAAACAACCCGTTGCTAGTTTCCTGTCGTTCTGGCGCGAAATTTTCCATGCCTGGAATGATGGACACCGTGCTCAATATCGGCTTGAATGACCAGACTGCCGCAGCAATGGTCAAGCTTACTGGTGACGAGCGCTTCGTCTATGATGCTTATCGCCGCCTGGTGCAGATGTTTGGGTCGGTAGTGTTGGATATGCCGGATGAGGCTTTCGAGGATGTACTGGAAGAATACAAACACCAAAAGGGCGTCAAATCCGATACAGATCTTGATGCCCAGGACTGGAAAACCCTGACTAAAAAATTCCAGCAGATCATTCACCAACACAAAGGTTTTGATTTCCCACAGGACCCCTTCGAGCAACTGCGATTGGCGACTGAAGCAGTTTTCAAATCTTGGAATGGCAAGCGGGCAATCGATTACCGCAATGCTGCCGGTATCTCCCATGACCTCGGCACCGCGGTCAACATCGTAACCATGGTCTTTGGGAATATGGGCTGGAACTCAGGTACTGGTGTGGCATTTACCCGTGATCCCGCCAATGGCGAGAAGAGAATGTACGGCGATTACCTGCTCAACGCCCAGGGCGAAGACGTGGTTGCCGGTATTCGCAATACTGAGAAAATCGAGAATCTCGGCAAGGATATGCCAGAAGCATACCAGCAATTCCTGGAGATTTGCCAAAACCTGGAAGACCATTATCACGAAATGCAAGATGTTGAGTTCACCGTCGAGCAGGGAAAATTGTGGATGCTGCAAACCCGCGATGGAAAACGCACTGCGAAAGCCGCGGTAAAAATTGCAGTGGATATGGCCAACGAAGGTTTGATCAGCAAAGAAACTGCGATCTTAAAGATCACCCCTGAACAGGTAGATACCCTGCTCCACCCCCATTTCGATACCAAAGCGAAATCCACCGCCCGCAACGAGGGACGGCTATACGCCACCGGTGTCAATGCATCTCCAGGCGCGGCAGTGGGGCAGGTGTACTTCGATGCCGATACAGCCGAGCGGATGGCGAAAGAGGAAGGGCAAGATGTGATCATGGTGCGCCCCTTCACCAAACCAGACGATGTCCACGGTATGCTGGCTGCCAAAGGTATCCTCACCAGCGAGGGCGGCGCAACCTCTCATGCTGCCGTCGTCGCCCGCCAGTTCGGTGTCCCATGTATAGTGGGTGCTGCCTCCATCCGCATTGACCTGGAAAAACGCGAGATGAGCGTAGACGGCACGCTGGTCAAGGAAGGCGAGTGGATCTCGGTCGATGGCACCAGCGGAGAGGTCTTCCTGGGTAAAATCTCTACCGTTTCACCCACCCTGGAAGAGCAAACCGACCTGCTCACCCTGTTGAAATGGGCAGATGATATTTGCGCTACCCCTGGCATCCGCAAGGCCCCCGCTGGCTGGCCTACGACTGGACTGCAGGTATGGGCAAACGCCGATTATCCCGCCGACGCTCGCCGGGCACGCTCTTACGGCGCGGTAGGCATCGGCCTCTGCCGCACGGAGCATATGTTCTTCGAGCCAGAACGTCTTCCCATCGTACAGCGAATGATCCTGGCTAAATCCAGCCCGGAGAGGAAATCTGCCCTAACCGAATTGCTGCCTTACCAGCGCTCTGACTTCGAGGGTCTGTTCACAGCCATGGATGGATACCCGGTAATCATCCGGTTGATCGATCCGCCGTTGCACGAGTTCCTTCCCTCTTACGAGGACACCCTCGAAGAAGTGATCACCATGCAGGTCAAAGGCCAGAAGGAAGGACTGGATGAAAAAGAGGAGCTTCTCCGCAATATCCAATCACTCCATGAGAGCAACCCAATGATGGGTTTGCGTGGAATTCGCTTGAGCATCGTGATGCCGGAGATCGTCGAAATGCAGGTCCGGGCGATATTCGAAGGGGCGGCAGATGCCACATTGAAAGGTTTTCATGCCAAGCCTGAGGTTATGATCCCGCTGACCGGTCATGTCAACGAACTGAAAGTGATCCAGCCGAGCCTGGAGACGATCGCCAAGCAGGTTATGGCTGAGAAGGGCGTGGAATTCCCCTACAAGTTTGGTACGATGATCGAAATCCCGCGGGCAGCTGTCACGGCTGCGGAGATCGCCACCCTGGCTGAGTTCTTCTCCTTCGGCACCAATGACCTGACCCAGATGACATACGGCTACAGCCGGGATGATGCCGAGCGGAATTTCCTGCTTAAGTATGTCGAAGACGGCATCCTGCCCAAGAATCCCTTCCAGACCATCGACCGGGAAGGAGTTGGGCGTTTGATGGATATTGCGGTAAAAGAAGGGCGTTCTACTCGAGCTAACCTGGAGGTCGGAATTTGTGGTGAGCACGGGGGCGACCCTTCTTCAATCGAATTCTGCCACATGATTGGCAACAATTATGTGAGCTGCTCCCCGTTCCGGGTACCGATAGCCCGCCTGGCTGCAGCGCATGCCGCCCTCAAGCATAAAGGCGTGTCGATCGATTTGGACCTCTAATTCGTTAGTTTCTTCTCTTGGAGGAGAGGAATACGATCCAGGCAGGTGGCCTCCCCGGCACCTGCCTGGATGCTTTTACTTACCGGTAGCCAGAATATCCCCCAGCAAATTACCATTCATCAAGATGTACACAGTCTTTACGCCAGGAAATTGCCGGATAGTCGACCAGATCTGTGTCCGCACCCGGCTGTCATCACATCGGTCCCCTGACCGGACGTATCCGCCACTTAAAGACACATTTACCAGTCCTTCGTAAGCCTTAAATTCCACGCTGTCTACTCGCCAATTGGAGAGATAAACGGGATTATACAAGTTCCCTACGTACTGCTGCTTGCTAAACAGGCGCTTCAGGGCTGTCGCCACATCGGTCTCGACATCACCTGTACGATACACTCCAGTATTAACCTTTACTGCACTATCCCCACAGGAGAGAGGTCCATCATCGCCTAATAAGATGTAATAAACATAGATCGCTTCCTCACCTGAGGCAGTCGGTGGCGGCGCGGTCTCGGTCGGCGTCTCGGAGGGTGTGGGTGTATCCGATGGGATTGGGGTCACTGACGCCGTGGGAGTAACTGTCTCGGTTGGGGGTAAAGGAGTATCCGTGGGCGGTTGTGGCGTTGGCGTTCCAGAAGGGGTAGAAGAAAATACCACGCTTGGACTGACCCCTGGCTGATCCTGCTCTGGTGCCACATTTGCTGACCCACATGAGCTAATACTGACAAGAATAAACAGCACGAACAGGTAACTGATAATTGGATGGCGGTGTATGGTTGACATAGATGGTAAAAACCGGATTTATTTATCGTTGGACAATCTATCCCCAAACGGTATCCCGTTCAAGTAGATATTGGTTGCCTTTATTTCTCTATACTGGCGAATGGTTTGCCAGATCTGTGCTTTTACTCGCGAGTTGTCACAATCATCACCAGTAGGTTTATAAGTGCCGGTCAGGTCCACCGTGATCAGTCCATTTTTACTATTGAAGTTCACGTTGTTGACGCGCAAGTTTGACCTGAACAGAGGGTTCAACAACCCGCCCACGTACTCTGACTTGAGCGAGAACAGCTGCTTTAGCGCGTTGGATACATCATCCGATATGCTCCCAGTGCGTTTGACTCCTGCGCCGACCGCGACTGCCGCATCGCCACAAATCGAACCGCCCACCTGCTCCTGGATCAAGAAGAAGGAAACATTCTCTTTGGATGCAGCCGGTAGCGAAGCTTCCTCCTGGGATGGGGTCGCTGTAGGGGTGGCTGTGACTGTCTCCGTCGGCAGAGCTGTCGCGGTTGCTGTAGCGGATGGTTTTGGCTGAGTAGCCGTGGGCTGCGGAGTATTCGTAGGCACCTCAGTGGCGGTCTGGGTGGGAGTGGCACTTGCTGGTATCTGGGTTTTGGTAGGCGCAACAAGCGTTGGGCTGGGAGGAACCGGCGTGGGGTCCGGGGTGGGCGCAGCGCATGCAGCCAATAACAAAATGATGATCAAGATCAATACAACTTTTTGAAAAGCATCTACGTTAATCATAACCATCCTCGAAGGGAGAGTGTTCCAACAGGCCCTCCTGCCGGATTAATATTTACGGATCGCACACGAACTGGCAACCGTCATTCCCGGCAAAGCAGCACCAATTTTACACCCAATTCAACCTGCTGCCGGAGCAACAGCTGGCTAAACCGTAAGCAGCTTCGCCAACGCTCCTTCGGGCTTAAACCCATAGGCAACCGCCATTAGCTCCACCGGGTGAACTGCTGGTTTTCCTGTGGCATGGGTGATTTGCCATCGGCAAGTTTCACTGTCACAGATTGCAAACGAGGCAGGAGACTGGCGAATAAATTCAAACAAATCTTCTCCAACCGCCATTCCGATCTCATATTTCTCGGTTTTGTAACCGTAGGTCCCGGCGATCCCGCAGCAAGCCGCCTTGCTATCCTCGACTTGCAGTTCAGGGATAAGATCCAAAACATCCAGCGCCAAACGTCCCAGGCGATGGGCGCGATACTGGCAAGGGGCATGGTAAGGCAGCCGCATGGGCAAAGCCCTGAGCTCTGTAATCAGGCTGCCTTCATCAATCAAAGTCAGCAAAAACTCGTTAAAGTCATATGTATTCTCAGCAACCAGGCGAGTATCTTCATCGTGCATATCCAATAACTCAGGCGCTTCTTCCTTCAAAGTTAGTGTGCAGCTCGTTGAAGTGCCAACAATTGGAATTCCCTGGCGGGCATACTCTACCAGGCTGCGCACATTACTACTATGGTAAACACGCGCGGCGCCAAATTCCCCATTCGATAAGAGAGGCAAACCGCAACAATTCTGTTGTGGAACAATTACTTCGAAGCCATTCGCTTCCAGGACGTTCACTGCCGCTCGGCCGACTCTAGGCTCGTAATATTGGGTTGAACATCCATGGAAATAAACCACCTTGCGAGTGGCTTTTCCATCCGGCTTATGCTGGTTGAACCAGGTGGTAAACTTTTGGCTGGAAAACGCTGGCAGTGGCGCTTCGTGGTGGATCGCCAATACCGCCTCAGTGGCTTTCCGAATTGCCCGGTTTGAAAGCACTGCGTTGGCTATTGGAGCAACCGGTTGCCCGATTTTCCCGATCAACTCCGAGCGTGCAAGCAAATTATTGCGCAATCTCAACTGCAGGGGAACCTTGTTCTGCTCTACCATCCAGGCTCGTGCCCGGGCATTCATCTCAGCAATCTTCACCCCGGTCGGGCAGACCATATTACACATCCGGCATCCACTACAGTAATCCACCGACCAATCCGGGGTGTCTTGAGCTGGCGACCTGAAGCGCCCTGCCTGGGGTGCTTCGTACTTTGGACCTGGAAAAAGATCGGTCACTGCCGATACTGGACAGACGGTTGTGCAGATATTGCACTTAATACACTGATCAATCGATATTTCAACCGGAAAATGCCCGCGATTGGCTGATCGTCCCTGAATCATTGGATAATTCCCTTCCTGCCGGCAAGATAACCACTCACCAGGGCAACCCCTTCCATCGAGAGTTCCTGGATTGGGTCAAAGCCTCCCAATGCGGCACCTGCAATATTTAGATTATGCAATAATATGTGACTCGATTCATCAATAGGTCTAAAATCATTATTTACCTTTATCCCTGTACGGAATACCAGATGGCCCTCGCGGCTCAAGAAGAGGCTGGCAAACCTGCTTCCTCCCGGGTTTTCATCTTCCAGCTTCAGATCCAGTGCAAGTTCCTTCAGCCTGCTATTGGCTTCCATCTGGAAGCCTCCACCTAATATCCCTCCTGTAGCCAGGATATATCGCCTGGCCCGGTGCGGCTTGGAACGAGCGGCTGCCTCGCTCCACACCGCCTTAACTGTTCCATCTTGAACATCAGCGGAGATCACCTGTGTACCATCCACAACCCGTCCCCCATTTTGCTCGATCGCCTTTACCAGCATGCTATGGAGGCGTATTCCAGGGATCGACGGGGGTAAGGTGGGAATTTCGAACACGGGGCGTCCTAACCTCTCCTCCAGATCACCCTTAACCATCAACGCGGATTGGAAACCTAGGACGGCCGGGAAACCAATCCGTGCAGGGTTGTGCTCCTTCAGGGCAGTATCCATTGCCTCAACCACAGATGATCTGAATTCAGCCTGCTCGAATAATTCTGCCAATACCCTGCCAGTGACAAATCTCTGCTCGCGCAAAGCGTCCAAATTCAGGCTGACATGGAATACCTTAAACCCTTGTTCATTCAGGTTATCAGCGATCAGATGCGGGTAGAAATCAAGAAACTGGTCAAAACCCACAATCAGTATATCGCCCGGCTGGTTTAAGTCCCCGGCAATCATTGTCTCTGGAGCCAGGCAGGTTTGCCGGGTTGTGCCAAGCGCTGTTGGCAACAACCAGTTTCGCTCTAATGAACCGCGCAGCGGGTAACCAGACCGTCTGGCAAGCTCTTTGATCTCTTCAATTGCTTCAACCAGAGCATCCATACCCGCCAACGAATAAGGATGACCTGGCTGATCGTTGATAAATTCGGGCAATAACTCAGCTGGTGATAACACACTGGTGACCAGATGCTTTCCATCCCGCCCCAAGACATCGATACAGCCGGTGTGCCAATACAGGGATCCCCAACCTTTGCTAATGACGCGCACTCGCTCGCCCTGTTTGGCTGCCTGCCATCCCGCAACCAGGCCTGCTAACCCGGCACCGATCACCACAACGTCTGGCACGCCAAATCCGCCAGGGGGGGCTGCATCCTGGCTCGTTTCCTTTCCTCCCTCGTCCGCTTGCGCAACAGCTTCGATGGTGGTGTCCTTTTCTGGGGATAAATATAGCTCTGGGCTTAGAGAAGAAGTCTCCGGACCTGGCAAATCCTGTGCATTGAGCAGGCTTGAGTAGATCAGCTCATTTAACCTCTCCTGGCGTAATTGCTGACCCCACAGGATGGGCAGCAAGCCCTTCCAGCGTTCTTGCAGAAAGTCGCGTAAGGCAACATTTGTCTGTTGCACCGGATTGTTGCGCAGGTCGTGCAAGAGACCAGCAATCCGGTAAGTGCAAAAACCACCCTGGCAAGGTCCCATTCCCAAGCGAACATCCCGGCGAACATCATCGATCGTTTTTGCCTCTCCCTGGACAATCGCAGAAACAACATCGTCATATGTAGCCAGTTCACACTCGCAAATCAGCTTGCCATAATCGTGATTTCGCTCGACATGAGTCAATCTGCTCCCCAGCTTATGATACCCATGCGATCCGTTATCGGGCAAGACCTCCTGGTGAGTCCGGCAGGGACGCTGTACGCCGACCTTCTCACATACCAGATCGGCGGTCACTTCAGCCATTTTTCGGTAGGTGGTCCACTTCCCACTGGTGATCGTCACCAATCCCCCGACCCCGTCCCGCTTTTCATGGTCGAGCAAGACATACGCCCGGGTAATATCTCGCGTATCTTCACCTGGCGCCTCCTGGTAAAGCGGGCGCACTCCTGCCCAGACACGCAGCATCCGCATATCCTTGAAGCCGGGTACCAGTTTCTCACCTTCCTCTAGCATGAGCTGGACTTCCCAAGGCTCGATTGCGTAGCGATCTGGATCGTCCACTTTTACATCCGTTGTACCGATCACGGTAACAGTGTGGATGGGGACCAGGATATCGCCATCTGCCGGCATCTTGCAGCGATTGATAACGGTATTAAGAATTCGCCGGCTCGCGGCGATCATAATCCCCTTTCCTGGCACAATATTCATCGGGATCCCCACCGAGCCAGCGATCTGCCCTGCCCACGCACCCGCTGCGTTTACTACAATATCCGCGTAAATCGTAACCGGCTCATCTTTAACCAAATCCTGGCACAACGCCCCAAATACTCTATCCCCATTTCGCAAAAGATGGATGGTCGTGTGGTAACTCAATATCGTTGAGCCGTATTCCTTTGCCGATCTGGCGTTCAGATCTGCTGCAAGCCACGAGTCAGCTGCGGCATCTGGCACTCGATAACAGTGAGTGATTTTCGGATTAAGTAGAGGTTCTTCGCGCAGGGCTTGCTCGATGGGTACCTTCTCAACCGGGATCCCGGCAGTACGGCATCCTTCTACGAATTGTGGAGCATAGCCGGGATCATCCCAGGGCGTTACAACAAAGAATCCACCGGTATCTTCTATACATTGCGGCATGATCTGGCGCAGGATCTGGTTCTCTACAATACACTCCCTGGCAGCCTGGGGATCTTTCACAACATACCGTCCCCCGCTATGGAGCAAGCCATGGTAGCGCCCTGTAGTTCCCGTTGCCAGGTCGCTTTTTTCAACCAGGACTGCTTTAAAACCCCGCATTGCCAGGTCACGGACCACACCCGTGCCGGTTGCACCTCCACCGATGACAAGAACCTCGGTTTGTATAGTTTTCATAGATTATGCAATCCTATTACTTCCGCATACAAGAGACGGTCGGAAAGGAAAATTATGTCTTATTGTTTCCATCTGTACTTGATCGAGAGGGAGGGCTGGTACGAGCTCTACGATGGCAATGTTGCCTGACTCCATCGCAGTATCGAAGATTTCTATCATTCGATTATTTACACTCAGTGATTGACCCATACTCGCCCAGCAGGTTGTTAGTTGAATGGATCGAAGGGCAGATCAAGCATGATAAGGCTATTATAGCAGCCCGTGTACAACCGGGCAGGCAATCTCAATGAGAGAATTTAAAAATTCTGGCTAGCGAGAGTCGTCCACACCCACAAGCCAGAATCTTATGTTTTGAGTATCCAAATTAAGCAATCGCTGCCAGCACGGCTTGTTGCGCAGCAAACTCAGCACCCCGGCGGAGGGCTTGGTAATTTACCGGGAGTAGACGCTTATGCCGCTCTGGCAGGTGGTTATCCAATGCCTTCTCGATCGCCTGGATGGATAACACTGGCATCAATTCCAGCAATGCTCCCAGGGCAACCATGTTCATCAGGCGCTTGTTACCCAGGGATTCAGCGATGTCGTTCGCCGGTAAGAAAACAGTGGAGATATCCGAGCGTTCCGGACATCGATTGATTAGTGAAGAATTTGCGACCAGCACGCCACCCGCAGTAATCATCGGCTCATACTTCTCAAGGGAAGGCAGGTTTAGAACAATCGCAGCTTTAGGATTACGTACCAGCGGCGAGCCAATTTCTTCATCCGATATGATCACAGTGCAGTTTGCCGTTCCGCCGCGCATTTCTGGACCATAGGATGGGATCCAGGTCACCTCACGACCTTCATCTAGCGCGGCATACGCCAGAACTTGCCCGGCAAACAGCACTCCCTGGCCTCCGAATCCAGCAATGATGATTTCATTCTGCATGCTGATTCTCCTTACACCCGAATTTCCGCCACAGCCGGTGATACTTTAAAATCTTGCAAAGGATAGACCGGAACCATGTGATCCTCAATCCAGCGCAATGCTTCGAGGGGCGTTAACCCCCAGTTGGTAGGACACGATGATAGCAGTTCTACCATTGAAAAACCCAGCCCGCGCACCTGAGTTTCAAAAGCCAGCCGGATCGCCTTTTTCGCCAGGCGGATATTCTTTGGGTCGTGCAGGCTCCGCCGGACCACGTACCCGGTTCCATCTAAGGAAGACAACATTTCAGACATCCTGATCGGGAAACCCATCTGCTCGACATCTCTACCACCTGGGGATGAGGTCGTTTTCTGTCCGGGCAGGGTAGTAGGCGCCATCTGCCCCCCTGTCATTCCATAAATCGCGTTGTTGATGAAGACAACGGTGATATTCTCTCCCCGCGCGGCAGCGTGGACGATCTCCGCCATTCCAATTGAGGCCAGGTCTCCATCTCCCTGGTAAGTAAATACCACACGATCCGGTAGAACCCGTTTGATACCGGTTGCCATGGCTGGCGCCCGCCCGTGGGCTGCTTCTACAAAATCACAATCGAAGTAATTGTATGCGAATACCGAACAACCAACCGGCGCGACCCCGATGGTAGATTCTCTCACATTCATCTCGTCCAGGACTTCTGCAACTAATCGATGGGCAACGCCATGCGTACAGCCCGGGCAATAATGTGTTGGAGTATCCGATAATGATTCGGGACGCTGGTAGACCAGTTGGGTAGGGGCAATTGCCACCATAATCACTCTCCCTAAGCCATATACTATTCTGCGTGAATTACCTTACCAAAACGCTGCAACCACTTTTTCCGTGGATCGCCGTTCAATACCGGGGGTACCTGGATTATCCGCTGCATTTCTGCCTCAATCTCATCTGGGAATGGCATGATCCCGCCCATGCGCCCGTAAAATTCTACAGGCACACGCCCCTTCACCGCCCGCAAAACATCATCCAGCATCTGTCCTGCATTCATTTCTACAACCAGGATTGCTTTGGCTTGCTCGGTTAGTGCTTCGATTTGTGCATAAGGAAATGGACTGAGACCGATCGGGCGAAAAAGGCCTACCCGGATCCCTTCAGCACGCGCTGCCCGGACCGCCGATAAAGCCACCCTACCAGCTGTTCCAAAGCCGATCACCACGTATTCTGCATCATCCAGAAAATATTGTTTATAACGGATCTCATTGGCCTCGATCTCAGACCATTGCCGCATCAGGCGGTAATTCATCACCTCTTCGTCTATGGGGTCGATGTAGATCGAGCTCAGTATCCGTCGCTCTCGTCCTTGTGCCCCGCGCACCGACCATTCAGGATATTCCGTCCGCAGTGGGCGCATGGGAGGCAATTCGGCTGGTTCCATCATCTGCCCAATGCTGCCATCAGCCAAGACGATGACGATCAAGCGGTACTTCTCTGCCAAATCGAACGCCAGCACGGTCAGGTCAATCGCTTCCTGCACGCTAGAGGGCGCCAGCACAATCGGGTGATAATCGCCGTGCCCGCCGCCGTGGACAATCTGGTTGTAATCGCCTTGCGAGGGAGCGATATTCCCAAGCCCGGGACCACCCCTGACCACATCAATCAGGACAGCCGGTATCTCCGTACCGGCAATATACGACATCCCCTCCATCATCAGGCTGACACCTGGGCTGGAGGAAGAGCTCATCACCCTGACCCCGGTGCAGGCTGCCCCATAGACCATGTTGATAGCAGCCAGCTCGCTCTCTGCTTGTAAAAATGTGCGCCCAAGCTCCGGTAAACGCTTGGACATATACTCCAGCACTTCGGTTTGAGGTGTAATCGGGTAACCGAAATACGCCTGGACACCCGCCCGCACCGCTGCCTCGGCCATGGCCTCATTGCCTTTCCAAAGCTCACGAGCCATTCAAATTCTCCTACACTACCGCTCTAGCTGCCCGCTGCGGAACTTCCCGGTAGACCGTCAGGGCAGCTTCGGGACATACCAGGGCGCAAATCCCACAACCTGTACATCCGTCCATCACCAGGTAAGCCGGGTGATATCCCTTAGGCGTAAGATGTTCCATATCCAGGCTGATCACATCTTGAGGACACGCCGAGACACATAACTCACAACCTTTACAATACAATGGATTTACCTCTATCCATCCCTTTACAGGCATCCTGATACTCCTTTTCCGATTAGTTAGGTAAAGTTTGATAGATATCCTGATTTATTATCGCTCTTGAAACTACCCTTGGGTAGTGCCAACTGTCACCATTCTTATAAAACAAAAGTCCTGTATAAGCTCAAACCAGCCAGATTCCGCTCCTGGGCGGCAGACTGATCGAGACATTTCCTCCGCTTACCAGGTATTCGCTCTTGCCCAGCAAATCTCGCAAGACTTGCCCTTCCATGTAATTCAATCCACTTACCGGCAGTCGAAGATTACGCTTGGTTGGGCTGGCGTTGATGACAACGAGAACACTTTCATCGCCAAGCTGGCGCGAAAAGGCATAAGCTCGCCGGCGGTCGTCGCTTAAAACATGAGTGAAATTGCCGCGCCGGAGCACTGCATGTCGTTTCCGAAGAGAAATCAGGCGTTTTACCCAGCTAAGCATTTCTTGATTCCACCTGCCTTCATCCCATGGAAATGTCCCCCTGCATTCCGGGTCTTTCCCACCATGCAATCCAATCTCGTCGCCATAGTACACCGCCGGTGCTCCGGGGAAAGCAAACTGGAATAGGAACGCTAACTTAACCATCTCCAGGCTCCCCTCCAGCTTGGTCATGATCCTTTCCGTATCATGTGAACCAAGCGGCACGTACATGGCATAAGTATTCTCACGGGGATATAATTGCAGCAACGACTCCAGCCTGGCAGTACAGGCAGAGGTATCGTAATGGTGGGATTGCAGCACATGCAACATGCAATCCCGAAAAGGATAGTTCATCAATCCATCGAAATGCCCATCTCCCACCCAGCGCTGATCCGCCGTCCAGATCTCGCCAACCAGGTAGGCATCCTGGTTGACAGACTTAACCTCATGCCGGAATTCTGCCCAAAAAGTGTCATCATCGATCTCGTTGGGAACATCTAGCCGCCAACCATCTGCGCCCTGCTCTATCCAATAACGAGCAATATCCAGGAGATAGCGCCTCACTGCAGGTTCATTCGTATTGAATTTCGGCAAGCTCTTGATCCCCCACCAGGCGAGATAATCCTTTGCATCTCCAGGCGAGTAGGCATCGACCGGGTATGAAAGTGGGTGGAACCAGTTGCAATACGGAGAGTTTACCTGGTTTTCGAGCAGGTCCACAAAGGCAAAAAAACCACGCCCGCAATGGTTAAAAACACCATCTAAGATTACGCGAATCCCATTTCGATGGGCTACATCCAACAGGGCATGGAAATCATTGAGATCACCCAGCTTGGGATCGATTTTGAAATAATCGCTGGTGTTATAGCGATGATTCGAGGTCGCCTGGAAAATGGGATTCAGGTAGATCGCATTGATCCCCAGCTCGAGCAGGTAATCCAGCCGCTTGATGATGCCGCGCAAATCGCCTCCCTGGAAGTGCCCGCCGGATGGAGGGGCATCCCAGGGTTGGACATTGGCTGGATCATTGCTATGATCCCCATTTTCAAAACGATCCGGAAAAATCTGGTAGAAAATTGCGTCTTTCACCCAATACGGTACAGTCATACATACCCCAATGTTTCAAGGTAGAGAAGTTGGTGTGCTTTCGATCGAGATTATCGACCCGCTGATTGCGTCTGCCGCAGCTTGCAAGGCTTCGGCGGGTTCGGCATTATCAAAAAATATCGATTGCAAGGCGATGTTCATTTGTGGCGGATAATAAACCATTTCTGGCACCACCGGATACGTGGTGCCATCCTCAAGTGCAATCATCGCCTCCTTGGTCAGGTCATCATTGATTGAAATTCCACTTCCCGGCGCAAGGGCAACCGATGCACGGATCGAGGGGATCATCCCGGCAGCTGCCAGCTCCGTCACAATCTCCGCTGAAAATAAAGATTCCACAAATCTCCAGGCAGGCATTGCGAGCTGGTCCAGTGCCCCTGGAGTCAGGTAGATGTTCTCAGACTCAACATAACCGGACAGGATACCCTGATCCATGATCGGCCAGGGATCAATGGCAATATTCATCGTGCCAAGCGCGTCTCTCAGGGAGCTGCGAATGCGGGTGCTTTCAATAATATATCCAGCATGGTTTTCTGTGAAAGCCTGTAAATCATTATCGCCAAAGAATTCGGTCGGTCCCATCAGCTCGAACTCTCTTAAGAGTCCGATCCACTCCAGACCAAACTCATCGTTGAATGCCGGATATCCATCCTCATCCATCAGCCTGCCACCCAAGCCAGACAGGTGCCCGCCAGAGTAAAAAAAGCTGCGCTCCAAATATGCCCCGCGCACATCATCCCGATTTGCCTGCCGCGCCATGGAAAGCATTTTTTCCAAAGTATTGGCTTGCTCAATAATGATGCTTGAATTGCGATACAGGACCACACCCTGGATATGAAGCGGCAATCCGATCAGCGCCCCGTCGTATTGGGCTGCCCCAAGTGCAGCCGGGTTCAGGTTGCCGGTCAACTCAGCGGATGCTAACCCGGAAAGATCTGCCAACCAGCCGCGATCGAAGAATTCTGGTCCCCAACTACCCGGTCCGATCAGGATCATCGGCTGTCTGCCCTCCGAACTGGCGACCTCAAAACTCGTTTTCAGGTCAAGTGCAGGGATAAACGAGACATCAAACTGTACATTGGGATATTGGGATTGGAACTCTGCAATCGCTTTCAACAACCAGGGGAATTGTTGCTCATCTAGGGCGTGCCAGATGCTAACCGTGCCGCTTACCACGGTTTCGGTTGGGGTAGGGATCGCGGTGGCTGCCGCACGAAGGGTTGGCGATGGCGTGGGTAATGGCGTTGGAGTTGGGCTATTCCAAATACTACAAGCAGTCAATACCAGGCTGAGCATAACCAAAACGCTGGCATTGAGTTGGTGGTGGAATTGCGGTTTATCCATGCCGGGTAATTTCTCTCTCGCCAAGCATGCGATCGGGCTGTCAATCTTCCAGCCGGCCTGCCAGCATGCCTCGCATCAAATATCGGTATAAAATCATAAAAATGATCACCACTGGGATGCTCATCAACAATGCAAGCGCAGATAGGTTACCCCATTCTGCACCAGACTGGCGCATCATCCCAGACACAGCCATAGCCATTGTAACATTATCGCTGCTTTCCACAAACAACCAACCAATTGCAAATTCAGTGTAACCCAATAAAAACGCCAGCAGAGCCGCAACCGCGATCGACGGTAAAGCCAGGGGCAAGGATACTTTCAAGAAAGTCACCCAATGCGTAGCGCCGTCCAGATAGGATGCCTCTTCCAGCTCGAGCGGCACCGCTTGAAACGATGCCCGCATACTCCAGATGCAGAAAACCATCGAGAAAGCGGCATATACAATCATCAGCCCCAACAATGAAGTTCGTAACCCAAGTGCAGAAAGTAAAACATACAACGGAGTCATTAATGCAACCGGCGGCAGCATCGCTCCAACCAGAAGGGCAAACAACCCCGTTTTCCGACCAGGGAAACGAAAACGCGCAAAGGCATAAGCCATGCTTGCCCCGAAGACGACCGAAAAGATGGCTGCACCGCCCGCGACAATCATGCTGTTTTTCAGCAAACCGGGGATCGAAAGGGTTTGCGAGGGATTTTCCCATACATGCTGGAACACAGCCAGGGTGAATTCTTCTGGCCATAGCCGGAATTCGGTTGGCGCCCCCTTGATCGCTCCATCTAAAGCAATCCGCAGCATTCCCCACACAGGTAACAAGGCAAACAGCCCTACTGCCAGCAAGAGCAACTGGTAGACCATTTGCTGCCACCACAAGATCTTACGCATAGGTATACCCTTCAGCGGCTTTACTCCATTGGTTGAACCATAAAATCAGCGCAATCAACACTAAAATTGTGAAGATATTGATGGCAGCCGATGCTCCGTACTGTCCAAGCTGGTCAAAGAAGAAAAATGATGTAACCGAAAAGGTGGCCAGGGGGAATGGTGGCTCTAAGACAAGAAAGAGATAAAACTGGTTGAATGAAAAGATAGCCCGAATGATGACTGCTGGTAACAACAATGGCACCAACAAAGGCCAGATGACAAAGCGGAATTTCTTCCAGCCGCCAGCGCCATCGATCTCAGCCGCATCGTGCAAGTCCACGGGGATCAGTTTCAGACCCGCTGATGCTGCCAGCATCATAAAGGGAAACCCGCACCAGGTAGCAGTAATCAGCAGAACCAATAATGCGTAGGTTGGATTAGATTGCCATTGGGTGATGAAATTAGCTGCTCCTGGATAATCTGCAGTCTCGTACCAGGTTTTGCCCGCCTGGTTGAACCAGCCAAACCGCGGGTCAAATATCTGTGCCCACATCAAACCACCCACGAATTCCGGGATCGCCCAGGGTAGGATATAAATCGCTCGCCACCAGCCCTTGAAAAGAACACCAGCCCGGTCTAGCAATAACGCCACACTGACCCCCAGTGCAGTCTGGGACGCTATTGCCAGGAAAGTCCAAAGTATCCCAAAGACTAGGTAGTCAGCGGCTGCCCCGCCGATAAGCTGCCGGAGCAATGTAGTCCCAGCGTAGTGCACCTCCTTGGACATCGAGCGCTGGAAAAAAGCCGCTGTAACCGGTTCAACCTGTCCGGAAAACCCTTTCCAGGTTTCTCGCCACACCCCACCACTCAAGCCATCCCGAATGGCGGACGATCCGAAATCGGTCAGCGCCATCGCTCCCTGGAACACCATCGGATAGACCGTAATAAATCCCAGGACAACCAGCCCAGGGATCAGCCAGGGAAGTGCTTTGCGCAGTTCCTGCCAGCCGATCTTCAACGGTGAGCCAGCAATGCGGGCACGGGTATGATGTTTATCCCGCTTGATCCAGTTTACTAAAGGTTGCCAGATCGATGCCCTAAATCCGTAGGCAGATGCCAAGCTAAGGGGGACGGTCAGAATCAAAATATACTGCGGCCACTTGGTTGGCCAAACCAGTAAGAAACCAAGCGCAATCACCAGCCACAGGGCAAATACTCGCTGGCGTTCCCACATCTGTTTATACCCGAGGATTGCCATCAGGGTGATCAATACATCCATAGAGACCAGGAATACCCCGGGATGCCAGGGTACAGACTGGAAGAGCCAAACGAACGGCTGCCAGGGAGGCAAGCCTGCCCCGCGGACATAATCGCTGGTAGCGTAATCCCCATGGAAGGTTATCGCTGCTCCAAGCCGGCTGAGCGGATCAGTCCACAAACGCGGGTTGGTTGCGAAGAAAGTGATCGCTGCCAGAATGGCAAATCCCGCCACAGGTGCAAGCCACCGAATAAGTTTCAAACCCTTGAGGCGCTCCTGGGCTGGGTATTCCTCCATCAACCAGTGGACAGCAATGGCTACTCCCACTATGCCATATGGAAATTTTGCCGCCACAGTGATACCCAGCGCCAGAGTAGACAGGAATAGCCAGACATTCCATCTCCTCCCAGATTTAATATATAAGATCACAGCCAAAATACTGGTTAGTGAAGGGAGCGGCTCCAGCATGATCTGGCTGGTGTACTTGATCTGCCAGGTATTGATCGCCAGTAACAGACCAGCTAGAGGATCGATCAAAGCCAGAACTAAGACCTGGAGTGTGCCAAGGATAATCGAAAGCTTGCGAGCGGTCTGAAAATGCGGCTCGGGCAGGCTAGAAACAATTGGGGCACTGGAAGGTCTCTCGATGATGGGTGAAGCGGGTGTGAGCGGCAAGATCGCCAGCCCGTACGCCAGTTTTGTTAATGGGGGATGCTCATAGTTGTAATCATAGTTGATAATCTCCGCCAGATCCCGCTCGCGGAGCGCCTGCGCATAATGAATCGCCGCCCCAAGGTAATCGTCTTCATCATAGTCGATGGGTAGCTGCTCCAATGCGCGCAACCTTAACCCCCAGGCAAGCCCAACCACACATAAGATCGCCAGCCATAAAAATATGCGCCGCATCATCTTTGCTCACATCGATCGCGTTATTGCAGCGCGAGATCGCTGTTTACGTGGGTAGATCAGACTCCGGGGAATTACGCTCACCGAAATGATGTTCCAAGCCGCGCCACAGGTCATTCCGCCAGGAGGGATAATTGTGCCCGCCATGATACTCCCGGTAGCTTACATCATATCCCCGGCTGGATAACAAGGGGTACATCTCCCGGTTGGCTGCCAACAAACTCACAAAATCATAGAGTCCCACATTCATCCAGATCTTTATTGCTCTGAGATCACCTCGCCTGACCAGCTCGTACACAACGGTTTCACCTTCGGCAAGGGTAAAACCCCCGGATTGGCTGAGAACGTGTCCAAATATATGCGAGAGCCTGAGACCTGTATATAGCGCCATCAGCCCGCCCATGGAAGCTCCCAATACACCGTACGCGCCGGGCTGGTTGGAGATATCCACCAGGTTCAACTCTTCTTGTGCTAGAGGCAATACGATATGCTGCAAGAACACCAGCGTGCTATCACTACACGAATATTCCATCATCCGTCCCGACTGGCTGTTTTCTACCATTGCCAACGCTACGGGGCGAATGCGTTTCTGATGGACCAGGTTATCCAAGATATAGGGTAATCTTGCTCGCCGCAAATATTCGCGCCCATCCCACACAACCAGGAGCGGGCAAGCCTGTGGTGTGGACGGCTGGTAAAGATGGACACGCCGCAAATTCCCTGCGATCAATTTCCAGGTTTTTACCTGGAAAGTCTTTAGCGTGCCATAAGCCACCCCAGGCACGCGCCTGGTCAGATCGGTTGGCGCAGCGCCATGCATATAAATATAGTTGTTCTTGTGCCCAAAACCATCCGGCGTCAGGTTTGGATTCATTGGGTCAGGGATGCGCTCGTCACCATCGATAAAACTATATTCCATATAAGCGTCGTCTGGCAGTTCCATTTCGTGCACCCATACGTTTCGACCAGCTCTGACCAGGTCAATCCGCCCTCCCCTTTCCCAATCGGTAAAATCCCCCACCAGCTGTGGCGGACTGCTCCCCTTCCAGATGATGGTCACCCGCTGCCCCTCGATTTGAGGCGACTGCTGCGAACCCTTGGATACTTGAGTTTTTGATTTCTTCATATTGCTTTGAAATTGATAACAAGATTCCCAACCTGCCGAGGCAGGTTATCTGCCATCGAAAACCGCGGTCAATTGGCTGACAGCCACACCGCCGATGCAGCTGGTAATCTCAAGGTGTACGGCTGGCTCATCTCGACTGGGGGGAATTCTGTGCCGGATAACAGATCAACCAAACCACCCGCAGAAAATGGAAACTCCGGGATGGTTACGTCCAAATCCTGGTCAGAGAAATTGAATAGAGCAACCACCCTGTCCTCGCCTTGGCTGCGAACGAAAGCCCAAGCTCCCGGTCCGCTGGCATCCAGCTGCAAGATAGCAAAATCTCCCTGGTGGAGGGCTGCATTTTGCTGGCGGATCGCCAGTGCATTTCGATAGTAGCCCAGTAGCGATTCCGGGTCAGAATCCTGCTCTTCAACCGAGATACCATCTCCCGGCTGGTTCCAGCCATCCTCCGGTTTGAACCAACTCGCCTGCCCAGGACCTTCCTCGGCAGCGTACCAATCCATTGGCTCACGTCGGTAGTTATCGTAATCTGGAGGTCCGCCTTTTTGTCCAGGCATGCCAATTTCTTCACCATAATAAACTAACATCGGGCCTGGATAAGCTGCCAATAGAGCAATTGCTAAGCGCTGCCGAGCCGGATCACCGGCTAGCTCAGTTGCAATCCGGTTGGTATCATGATTGCTGAAAAACCGCAGCGCAATTGCCTCCTCGGGAAAACGTGCGGCTTGCTCTTTCATCAGACTGGTGATCAGCACCGGAAAACTCTTGCCAGCCAGTAATCCATCCCCATTCGAGTCCTGGTTGCCCTGCATGATCTCATACAAGGGGAAATCAAACAAAGCATCGAATTGGTCCGGATAGAAGCGACTCATATCCGATGGGTTATGCACCCAGGCTTCTCCCAACAGCAAGGCTTGGGGGTTGGCAGATTTGACCTCCTGGCGCAAGGCAACCAGGAACTCCTGCGGGGGAAAAGTGATATTATCTACCCGGAAACCATCCACACCATCTGTCAGATCACCGTCGCCGTCCAGATCCAGCCAGTAGCGTGCCGCCTCCGCCAGGTAAGCCACCACTTCGGGATTGTAATGATTGAAGCGCGGCATCTCCTCATTATCCGCAAACCCGGCATAGGTACTATGCGCTTCATTGGTCCAGACGAACCAATCGCTATATTTTGATTCTGGATTCTTGAAAGCGTCTTGAAAAATCGGATTCTGGTTGGAGAGATGAGAAGGTACAAAATCGAGGATAATGCGCATATCGCGCTCATGAACAGCCTGTACCAGGGCCTGTAGATCTTCGAGGCTGCCGTATTGTGGATTGACCGCGAAATAATCGCTTACATCATAGCCATGATCTGAGGGAGAGGGGTAGACCGGCATTAACCAGACTGTGTCAACTCCCAAAGTCTGGAGATAATCTAATCGTTCTGTGATCCCATTCAAATCCCCGATGCCGTCCCCATCTGAATCGGCAAACGACCGCACGAAGATTTCGTAAAGGATATCGCCATCGAACCAGTCCGGGGTCTCGTATGGGATCAGAGTAGCTGCCGGGGTTGGCTGGACGCTCTCCGTCGGCGCAGACCCCTGGGTGGTTTCTTGTGGAGGCGTTATGCCTGGCGTTGGGGAAAGCCTAAGTGATTCTGTTTGCACGGGAGCAGGCGATGCCTGGGAGCATGCTGACAACACAAACATGACAACCAAAAGCCCAGGCACCGCCTTGGATAATCGCTTGAGCATATTTTACTGATAAACGGTTATTAGCCCTTTACACCGCCAACGGTCAAACCAGAGACCAGATAGCGCTGCAGCAGGAAGAAGAGTAGAATGATCGGCACGCTCATCAGGATCGACATGGCAGAGAAATCCGACCAGGGCGTGGAGAACTGCCCTACCATTGAGCGCAATGCCATCGCCAGGGTGAACCGGGCTGGATCTTCCAGGAAGCTCCAAGCCAGGATGAATTCCGTCCAGCCTGTCATAAAGCTGAACAGGATCGTCACTGCCAACGCGGGCACCGAGAGCGGGATGATCACACGGATGAAGGTCTGGGTTACTGTCGCGCCGTCGATCAGCGCCGCCTCCTCCAATTCCTTTGGCACGGTATCAAAGTAGCCTTTCAAATTCCAGACCGCGAAAGGTAATGTGCCTGCCGCATAAGCAATCGACAATCCCAGCAGACTGGCGCGCAGGGCTTCACCTCCAATCCGGATCTGGCTCAGTAATACATAAAGAGGCGCCAGGGTTGCGCTGGCAGGCAACATCAGAAGAATAATGAATCCAAGCATACCTGCCTGACGTCCAATAAACGAGAAGCGGGAAAAGGCGTATGCCGCTGAGGCACCTAAAACTACCGCGAACACCGAAACACCTAATGACACAATCAGGCTGTTCACGAGCAACTTGCCAAAGGTCATGCACGTCTCAGGCAGGCTGGGGTTTTTGCACAACAATCCCCAGGGTTCTAATAGCACCCTGCGAAAAGCATCCAGCGACGCGCCAGGGGGGAAGATCGTTAGTTCAAGTGGCTTGTCGATATTGCGCGGGTCGAGCGCCATTGAGAAAATCCACAGGAAGGGGAACAACACCGCGGCGAGCACAGTCAGTAAAAAGATCTGCAAGCCGATTTGTTTGAGAATTTCTTTGGTTTTCCTAGGCATTGTAGGCCTCCGTCGCACGAGTCACACGGTTGTTGATCAGGGTGATTATCAGTAAGACAAAGAACACCACGATGCTGAAAGCAGCCGCAACGCCATACAGGCGCTGCTCGTACACCAGCTTGAAAGCCTGGGTAACCAGAATTTCGGTACGACCAAACGGTCCGCCTCGAGAGATAAAGTAAATGACATTAAACTGGTTGAAAGTCCAGATCGTACCCAACATAATCGCCGGCACCATCGCCGGGCGGATCAGCGGCACAGTCACATTCCAAAATTTCTGCCAGCTACTTGCGCCATCAATATCTGCCGCTTCGTAAAGCTCGCTGGGAATTGACTGCAACGCACCCGTGGCAACCACCATCATGAACGGCCAACCCAACCAGATGTTGGCGAGTAAGACCGCAAAGAAGGCTACCGGAAGAAAATATAAAAATCCTGACTGGTGAGCTACTTCCAACCAGCGCGTGTCGGTTGGGAAACTGGTGCCTAAGAAATCATTTACTTTTACCAATAGCAGGTTGATCGCCCCAAAGCGCGGATCGTACATATTGCGCCAGGTTTGTACTGCAATATAACCTGGGATCGCCCAGGGGAGTACAAACATCACTCGATAGAATTTCCGACCGATCAGGTTCTTACTGTTCAACGCCAGGGCGATGAGCACGCCGAACGCGACATGAAAAATGATATTACTGAGGGTCCAGACGATATTGAATAACAGCAAACGAACGAAATTATAATTCTCGATTGCCAGATTGCTTGTCAAAACTTTGATATAGTTTTCCAGACCGATGACCGTAGGGGCGTATTTCTCCCAGGTTTCAGGCCTGAACAGGTTGAAACGCAGGTTTGTAATCCGGTAATCCGTGAAAGACATCCCCACCTGGTAAATCTGAGGCCAGAAAGAGATAATCAGCATCAGGATCCCGGAAGGCAGAATATATAACCATGCAGTGCGAGAGACTTTCAGGCGGTGCTTGAACTCTTGACGCCTGACAAGCTTTAGATCGGTTGGAGTTGCAGAAGGCAGGGTCTGTTGGGCCATAGTCGCTCTCCTGTATGATGGATAGATTGGGTCTCAACGGTGAATAGCTTAATTATATTACGAACGCGGGTGGAAGGGAAATCCCTTCCACCCGCGCAGGTAATCAGTAGCCAATCACGACGGATAATCCAGGGCTGTTATTGCCCACGGATCGCAGGCAAAGCCTCGTTGATCGCAGTCTCAGCATCGCCTAAAGCGGTCGTCGGGTCCGAGCCCTGGTCAAAGACTAATTTCATAGCTGTCTCCATCGGGCCCCAGTATGCGTTCATCTCGGGGATCACCGGGAAAGCTGTGCCAGCTGCGAAAGCTGCCACGGCTTCCTGGCGCAGCCGGTCAGGCACTTCGACACCCGCCACGGAGGGGATATAGCCCTTATTGTTGTCAGCAATCAGCTTCTGGGCATCTGGGGTGAGCAGGAACTTCATGAAAGCCCAGGTGGCTGCCTGATCGTTGTCCACAGCATTGGCGCCCATGTAGATATTGTCGTTCTGCACGTAACCCGACATCCCCGCCGGCCAGACATCTACCTTCAAGTTATCTTCGCCGATGGCTGTCGCCAGATCGTTCAGGTTCCAGGTGCCGTCGATGATGATGCCAGCCGCGCCAGCCTTGAACAGGTTGACATCGTTATCGACATTGAACTCTGCCGGGCCAGCTTCTGTGAAGCGATTCAGCATCTCGAGCCAAGCAACACCTTCTTCGGTATTGAATGCCGGGTCGCCTTCAGGGGTCATCAATTGTCCGCCAAGTCCAGATAGGTGTCCAAATGCAAAGAATTGACCGCGCTCCAGGCTGGCGCCGACCACATCACCGGCGGTCGCAGCCTGTGCCTTGGCCACCAAGTCATCGAAATCAGTGGGGGGTTCAGCTACAATGCTGGCGTTGCGGTACATCACCACACCCTTAAGTCCCAAAGGCAGGCCTACCAGCGCGCCCTTGTACTGGGTAGATGCCAGAGCCGCCTGGTTGATTGAAGTCAGGAAGGCAGTGCTGGCAAAGGGAGTCAGGTCGGTCACCAACTCGGCATTGTAGAACGCCGGACCCCAGTCCGCCGCGCCGATGAGCAGGGTCGGGCCTTCACCCGAAGCTACTGCGGTCTCGTACTTGGCGCGCAGGTCTTCGAACGGGACGAAGAGCTGGTCGAAGGTAATCCCAGGATTTCTCTCTGCGAACAGTTCAGCAGCCGCAGTCAGACCCTCGATCTCGCCTTCTTTCAGCGAGTGCCACAGGGTGATTGTGCCGAGTACTTCAGCCTCAGGAGCTGCTTCGCCGCGAATTTCGGCCACAGCGGCATTGACCGAGTTCTCTGCCTGAGCCAGTGCAAACGCCGGATCGCCGCTCTCGTCAAAAACGGACTTCAGGGCGGTATCCATCGGACCCCAGTAAGCGCCCATCTCGGGGATCACCGGGAAGGCTGTACCGCCTTCAAAAGCTGCCACTGCCTGCTGGCGCAGGCGATCCGGGACAGACACACCCAGCGCTGCCGGCAAGAAGCCGGTGTTGTTCTCAGCAATCACTGCCTGGGCTTCTTGAGTCAGGAGGTACTCCATAAAGCCCCAGCATGCAGCCTGGTCTTCTTCTGTGGTGTTGGCGCCCATAAAAAGGTTGTCGTTCTGGACATAACCCGACATCCCCGCCGGCCACGGGTCAACCTGCAGGTTCTCTTCACCGATGGCAGCCGCCAGGTCGTTCATGTTCCAGGTGCCGTCGATGATCATACCGGCTGCGTTAGCTTTGAACAGGTTGACATCGTTATCGGTGTAGTACTCAGCCGGACCAGCTTCGGTGAAGCGGTTCAACAGTTCTGCCCAGGCAATACCCGTATCGTCATTGAAGGTCGGGTTGCCATCGGTATCCATGAGCTGACCACCCTGCCCCGCCAGGTGCCCGGCGGAGAAGAAGAAGCCACGCTCCAGGTTGGCGCCAACCACATCGCCAGCGGTCGCAGCCTGTGCCTTCGCCACCAGGTCGTCAAAATCAGCCGGGGCTTCAGGAATGATGCTGGCGTTGCGGAACATGACCACGCCCTTCAGTCCCAGAGGCAGACCGATGATGGCATCCTTGTAGCGCACGGAGGCCAATGCAGCCTGGTTAATGCCCTGCAGGAATTCCAGCTCAGCAAACTGGCTGACATCCATCACCAGGTCAGCATTGTACATCGCCGGACCCCAGTCCGCCGCGCCGATCAACAGGCACGGACCCTCGCCGGATCCAACCGCGGTCTCGTATTTACCGCGCAGGTCATCAAACGGGATGAAGAGCTGGTCGAATGTCACATCTGGGTTGGCAGCCGAGAAAAGCTCAGCAGCTGCAGTCATACCCTCGATCTCGCCTTCTTTAAGCGAGTGCCACAGGGTGATGTTTCCAGAGAGGGAGGGTGCCTCTTCTTCAACGGGTGCTTCGGTGGCAGCAGGTGCTTCCTCTGCCGGAGCTTCGGTAGCTACTGGCGCTTCAGTGGCCTGTCCGCCACAGGCGGTCAGGATCATCGCTGAAACCAGAAGCAAGCTAAACAATGTCCATAGTTTCTTACTCATTTGTAACCTTCTCCTTAACCTTAGGAAGTGTGTGTTTCGTCAGGCGAACCTGACAATGGGATTTTGTGGTTGATCATTGTGATTAAACATATAGGGCGTGTTCTCTCAATTCTCCAAATGGTATAACCTCCTTGTTCAACATTATAATCCTCTACTCCTTAGTCCAATGGTCTAGAAAAGTGTTTTGTGCCTGGACGACCGCTCCCATACTACTGGACCGGCGACCAAGGACCGAAGTGTTGATTCGCACCGCTTGCACTGAAGAGCGCAAGCTGCGCTGTTGCACCACCTGGCGGATAGGCTGTAATAGAAGATCGCCCATCTGCGCTATGCCACCCCCAACAACGACCATATTCGGATTGAATAGATTGACCAGGCTGGCAATCGCGATACCCAGGTATGTTCCCGCATCTTTCATAATCTGCTGTGCAACCAAATCCCCTCGGCGGGCTGCATCCGCCACGTCTCGAGCTGTGATGTGGTTGACTGGCTCGATGGAAGCCATCATTGTGCGCCGGCCGGATTGCACAGCTTCGTTCGCTCGATTAGCGATTGCTTTTCCCCCAGCGAGTGTCTCCAGGCAACCATGGTTGCCGCAAGTGCACAAAGGGCCATCCTCCCTGATGGTTGTATGACCAATCTCGCCAGCGGAGCCAGTTGCACCGCGAAAAATCTTACCATCAATTAACAGGCCTGCTCCGATTCCTGATCCAACTTTAATATATGCCAGGTGGCGCTCCCCTCGTCCGGCTCCATATGCCCATTCCCCCAAGGCACCCAGCTCAGCATCATTGTTGAGGCTGACTGGCAGCTTCCACATCTCCTCCAGATGGGCGCGGATCGGGTAATTTTCCCAACCCGG
Organism: Anaerolineae bacterium; assembly: GCA_041301185.1. Taxonomy (GTDB): domain Bacteria; phylum Chloroflexota; class Anaerolineae; order Anaerolineales; family UBA4823; genus JAQBDA01. The sequence goes on along the minus strand of JBFYSV010000347.1, from coordinate 29,836 downwards.
CATGAGCGGAGGTGAAATAACCAGGCCTTGGTCAGATTCTACCGGACCCGGGATCCCAACCCCAATCACCAATATTTCACTCAGATCAAGGGAAAGCCCTGTGAGCATTTCCCGTAAATACCGGTCGATTTGGTTTAAGCCAAGATCAGGAGATACAGATATATCAAAGGATTTCTCAACCTCATGCAGGACGCCGCACGCAAAATCGGTGACCAAAAACCCAACGTGAGTTGCCCCGATGTCGACCCCCACAAATTTGCCGCGCTGAGGGTTCAGCTCCAATAAGATCGGTCGCCGCCCACCGGTTGTTGGACCATCTTCAGCCTCGCGGACGATACTGGCCTCTATCAAGTCATTAACGATGGTGGTGACTGCGGAACGAGTAATTGCCAGGCTGCGTGCCAGATCTGCCCGTGATATCCCCCCGGGCGTAAAACGGATTAAATCCAGGCTGACGCGTTTGTTATAGTATCTGGAATGGATATCTGACAGATTAGTTAACAAATTTGCACCTGGATCGCGAATTTATTACGAGTAAATTACCTTTATTGTAAATATTATATACCAAATATTTCATATTGTCAAGTAAATTGACAAAGTATATAAAGATGTTAGAGATGTTCACAATGGGCGAATTGCTGTTCAGTGTTTTCTAGCTATAGCCTCTACTGAATTTCATCTTCTGCTACGGCGGGGCAACCACTCTGCGTATCCGAGCAATCCCAGGCGTATTATCCAGTATAATCTGCCCATGATGATCAACCAATCTATGAGGGGGGTATTTGCCGCCGCGCTAACCCCGCTGTTAGGAGATCAAACCATCGATCTCGATACCCTCCCCGGTTACCTGGAATTCCTTGCACAGCGCGGTTGTCATGGCGCCCTCTTGCTTGGTACGACCGGCGAAGGTCCTTCTTTCGCTCACCATGAACGAGCTGAATTGATGCGCTCAGCATTGAGAGTACGCCAGGTAGCTCCAGATTTCGGTCTGCTTGCTGGGACAGGCACTCCCAGCCTGGAAGAGACCATCCTGAACACCCGCTCTGCCTTTGACCTTGGTCTGGATGGGGTGGTTGTGCTGCCCCCATACTACTTCCGCAAGGTTAGCGATGAAGGATTGCTCTCCTGGTTCAGCCGAATCATCGACCGCGCCGTTCCTGAAGGTGGTGCACTGCTTGGGTACCATATCCCGGGTGTATCTGGCGTTCCGCTCTCAATCGAATTAATCTCGCGTTTGAAAGACGCCTACCCAACTCGCTTCTTGGGAATAAAAGATTCATCCGGTAGCCCCGAGCACGCAACCATTTTGGGCAGCTATTTTGGTCACGAGTTGGTCGTATTCAATGGCAATGACCGTCTCTTCAGCCATGCCTTACAGGCTGGTGCAGCTGGTTGCATCACTGCCATGGCGACCCTCTACTCGCCAGACCTGCGCCGAGTGTGGGATGCCCACCTGGCAGGTGCAGCAGACCCGCAAGCACAGGCTCGCCTGGATGCCTGCCGCACAATCCTGGATCGCTATCCTCCCGCTCCACCTGTGTTGAAGGCTCTCCTAAGCTCGAGACATCACCTCCGCCGCTGGCCTGTGCGACCCCCGTTGCTGGACCTACCCGTAGATATCGAATATCTGGCTGCAGCCGAACTGGACCAGGTGGAGAATGTCTGAAGCACCGAGCAACGCAGCCCGCAATCGCTTTCTTCTCACCAGCCTGGGAATAATCTTTATCTTTATATTGACCCTGTTGGTGCTATTGGCTGCTTATCCGCTAGTTTTGGCACCGCCCCCAACACTTACCCCTACCCTCACCCTGACTCGCACCATCACCCTAACTCCAAGCCTGACGCCCACCATCACCCAGACTCCCCGGGCAACTGCCACACGGCACCCCACCTTCACCCCTACCGCCACGTTAACCCCATCCCTCACGCCTGAGCCCAGCGAGACCCCGACCCCGGTCGGACCACCCACGCTGACTCCGGCGCGCCCCATCGTCGATGAGAATATTTACAGCTTGTTACCCTGGTCAGCAGAAAAAGCCGATGAGGTAATCGCCCTGGTTGGCGATTATCCCAACACCCTACCCCGCCAGGCACGCGGTGAGAATGATGAAAATTATTACGCGGCTTTCCAGCATGCGGTGTTAGCATTAAACGAAGCTCTGCTGCGGTTCCCACAGTCTCCCCAGGCAGATCGCTGGCGCTGGAGCCTGGCATACAGCCTGGCGCGCACAGGCGATCCTGGTGCTGGGTACCAATACGCCCAGCTGGTCACGACTGCTCTGAACCGTCAGGAGACCGACCTGAAGAAATTATCCAGCTGGATCCAGGAAAAGCAACCCGGTTTGGAGATAAATGTAATCCAGATGGATCCATTGCCAGGATACCTGAGCACCCACCTGGTACATGTTGATCTGGCTGGAGGAACGATCTTCCTGTTATTGGAGACACCCGCAGGGTTTCAATCTCATGTACTGGAGAGCAATTTCAATTTTATCAACCCTGCACCCTTGGGTGCGTTTAGCAGCGACCTGACCGGGGATGGTATCCAGGAAATAGTCGTATATTCCCAGGCTGCGGGAGATGAGCTGATCCTGGAACCGCCGCGGGTCTTCGACCTATCCGCTTCGCCGTATGAGCAGCTTGCCTTTAACCCTGCCCTGGCAAGTCTACCGGTCGGCACCGATTTCACCCCACGCTGGTCTGCTGAGACCGATTCCAGCCAGGGGAACGTGCTGCGTTTTGAGACCAACGTCTTCCCGTTCTGCCCGGTCACGATCAGCCGGAGCTATACCTGGAACGGCGAGTGGCTCGAAGGCTCACCGGCAGAGTACCAGCTTCAGCCCAACCGGGGGACGCTGGCTTATTGTGACCAGGTCCTGGAACATGCCTACCGCGTGTGGGGAGCCGGGCCAAGCATATTGCTTGCAGAGACCCTGCTGCCCGAGTGGCCGCCGGAGGCGGATCTTAACGGTGACCCTTACCCCGTGGATGCCAGCGACGAGCTGAGGTTCCGCCTGGGCATCTATCATGCCTTGAACGGTGACTTTGATCAGGCGACGAGCCAACTGAACGCAATCATCGAGAATCCAGCCACACTTACCAGTCGCTGGATCGAGCCTGCCCGCCAGTTTTTGGAGGTCTACCGCAGCCCGGCGGATCTGTATCGGGCATGTGTCACACATACCTACTGCGCTGCAGACCAGGCACTCAAACACATGGTTGAGGCATTACCGGCAAGCCAATATCCGGATATTTTGTCGTATCTCTGGCAGGCTGGGATCGCCCAGCGCTCATCGGGATATTACGATTTTGACGGTGATGGCACAACGGAAAGCTGGATCACCGTCCAGCACCGCCCGGGTGAGAAGCTCGAGTTCTGGATTCTCGCCAGCTATCTCCAGGGGATCAAAGTATTTATGGTCGATCAGATCGACTCGAATCTCCCAGACTTACAACCCTACCAGGATGATGAACTACCCCCGGTGACCCTATTGAATGGAGAAACTGCGTTCCAGATGAATCGACTGCCCGGGACTTTGCAGCCTTACCTGGATTTCCCTCAACTGCCACGGTTTTGGCCTAATCGGTTTACCGACGGATTGGAAGCTGCCCTGGCAGACCTATTCAACGGAGCATCGCCGGAAGACATTCAGCAACGCTTGCTCGATTTGCAAATCTATCCCGGACTGCTCTGCCAGCCGACCTGGAGTTGTGACCGCTATTACTATGCAGTGGCTCTCGTCTCAGAATTAGCCGGCGACCCGCAGACAGCCATTGAATACTTGCTGAAATTATGGTTTGACTATTCGAGAAGCCCATATACAACTATGGCTCGCTTGCGGTTGAAAGGTCCTGCCTTTATCCCCAGCGCCACACCCACCATAACCCTCACGTTGGCAATTACAAATACGCCCACGGTCACTGGCACACCGCCAACCGCTACGCCGACCCCCGATCCCAACGCGACCCAAACCCCCTCCCCAACGGTTATTCCTTCAGCTACTCCGTATCCAGCACCATGAAATCTTTCGAAATGACCACCTGGAGATATTTGATCACGCCGCCTGCGCGTGGTGAATGGAATATGGCTATTGACGAGGCGATATTGCAATCACTAGGCGACCAGGGCATGGTTCCTACGCTGCGCTTGTATGCCTGGCATAAGCCCTGCTTGTCTATAGGCTATGCGCAGCCTGCCTCGGATGTTGATCCGGCTCGCCTGGCGCAACTTGGCTGGGGTATCGTCCGCCGCCCTACCGGTGGGCGCGCCATCCTGCACACAGACGAATTAACTTACTCGGTCATCAGCCCGCAGGAAGAGCCTCGCCTCGCCGGTAGTGTTCTGGAGAGCTATCAGGTGCTCTCCAGCGCGTTACTCGAAGCCCTGCACCAGTTATCCATCCCTGCCGAAACGAAAAACCCAGCCATCAACCACCAGGATAATCCAGAACCAGACTCCCAGATCATGAATGGACCAGTCTGTTTCGAGGTTCCCTCCAGCTATGAAATCGTTGCCAACGGTAAGAAAATCCTCGGTAGCGCCCAGGCGCGCCGGAGGGAGGGCGTCCTGCAACACGGCTCGCTACCGCTGTTTGGCGATCTGACGCGCATTGTCCAGGTGCTCTCCTTTCCGGATGAAACCCAAAGAGCCGCGGCTGCCGCTCGGATACTAGAACGTGCCACCACGGTGGAAATGATCATACGGCGACGTCTGGATTGGCAGACCGTCTCACAGGCATTTATCCAGGCCTTTCAGCGGATCCTGAATCTGGATTTACAGCCCGGTGACCTGACCCGTAAAGAGCTTGTACGGGCTGAGCAGCTCATAATCGAAAAATACTCCAACCCGGAGTGGAACAACAGGATCTAGGATGTCAGTTGGCGTGCTAACCCTGCACTTGCACCTGCCTGGCTGTACATCCCTTAAAGAAAAACGCAGCCGCCTCAAGCCTCTCCTGGCGCGCTTACACCGCGAGTTTAATATCTCGGTAGCCGAGATGGAGCAGAACGATTCCTGGCAAGAGGCAATGATCGCCTGCGCACTGGTCAGCAACGATCACCGCCACACTCAGCGAGCACTGCAACATGTGCTGGAATGGATCGATCACTCCTGGCCGGATGTGGATGTATCCAGTGAGGAAATAGAAATCTTCTAACCAGCGAGGTAAATATGGATCTCAAGTTATCCGGAAAAACTGCATTGGTGACAGGCGCCAGCCGAGGTCTGGGTTATGCTACGGCGCTCGGCCTGGCGGCAGAAGGCTGCCAGGTGGCGATCAACAGCCGCAACGCCGAGAGCATCTCCGCCGCTGCCGATAAGATAAGGGCTGCGACAGGGGCAACCATCCTGCCACTTTCCGGGGATGTGACCCAGCCCGCCAGCGCGGACCAACTGGTACAGCAAACGGTGGCTGACTTTGCCGGGCTTGATTTGCTGGTCACTAACTCAGGGGGGCCACCAGCGGGTAAATTCATTGATTTCGACGACGCCACCTGGGAGAGAGCGGTGGAGTTGAGCCTGTTAAGCCACGTCCGCTTGATCCGGGCTGCCGTCCCGCACTTGAGACGGTCCGCGGCTGCCAGCGTGCTGACCATCACCTCCTACTCCGTCAAGCAGCCTATCCCCAACCTGGTGCTGTCCAACAGTATTCGAGCGGCTACCGTGGGTCTGACAAAATCCCTGGCGTTGGAGCTGGGCTCGGAGGGCATTCGCTTTAACTCCATATTGCCCGCCTGGACAGAGACCGAGCGCGTCTACGAATTGATGGCTCACCGCGCCAGTATCAGCGGCGGGACAATCGAAGAAGAAATCGCCCGGCAGTCCAAAGATAGCGCCTTTAACCGCATGGGCTCTCCAAATGAGTTTGCCAACGCAGCCGTCTTTCTCCTGTCTCCTGCCGCCAGCTATATTACCGGCGTCATGTTATCAGTAGATGGCGGGATGTATAAAGGGGTTTTTTGATAGCAGCCGCAAATTGCGGCCGCAATATACGGACGCAATCTGCGGGTGTTTATTGCAGGCGGACCAATACTTTCCCTTGCGCCCACAATTCTTCTAACCGGTAATAATCACGACGGTTGGGGGAGAATAGATGCAAGATCACATCCCCAAAATCGACCAGCACCCAGCCTTCTTGGGGAATGCCCTCGACTCTCGCCGGTAATTGGTACTGCTTGTGGACCTTTTCTACCGCCGCGTCTGCTAAAGCCTGGAGCATACGATCGCTGGAGCCGGAGCAAATGACAAAATAATCAGCAAATGGGGCTAAACCCTGGATGTCGAGTAAGACAATATTTTCACCTTTTCTCTCTTCGATTACATTCACAATTGTGCGGGATAAATCTAAAGCGTCCAGAAGTCACCTCCAATTTCATCAGTTATCTGATCAGGCAAATTTAATGATTCTCGCTAGAAGCAGCCAAACCGGCAGAATATATGAGCGTATAGATCGCACCGGATGGCTGTAAGTCACTGCGATATAAATGCACCTGCTGCACATTTGCAGCACCAATGAAACCCACTTTGAATGAAGACAGTTCCTCGCTGATCTTGCGCAGGTCATTCACATTTGCATTCCGAGAGACTCGCCCTAACGTAAGATGCGCTGAGAAAGGGCGATCTTCTCGGGCATAACCCAGGCGGGCTGTCTCATGATCAATGCCCCGTTGCAAACTAACCAGCTCTGCCGGCGCCTGGATGTTCACCCAAATCACCCGCGGCCTGCGTATCGTTGGAAATGCACCCAACTCTCCAGCGCTAAGCTCAAATACCGGATGCTCAGCAGCTTCACTCTTCATCATTTTTTTTAGCAATTCCAGGTTTGTTTCAGAGACATCGCCCAGGAATTTCAAGGTCAGGTGGATGTTTTCGACCGGAACCCAGCGAACAGGCACCCCGCCCAAAACGCGTTGAAGATCTCCCGAGAGTACGGTCAATCGTTGCTTGATCTCAGGCGAGATATTGATCGCAATAAATGCCCGGATTACCGACATCCAATCAGCTCAACTTTCTCATCAATTTGCAGTTGCCTTCTGCACCGCCTGCCGCAAGTCTGCAAATGCCACTGGTTTCGTCAGGTACACCTCGGCTCCTGCATTCAGCCCTTCCCGGATGTCTTCTGGCCGACTCCGGGCAGATACCAAGATCACGGGAATATGCTTGAGCCGGGGATCTTTGCGGATAAAGCGCAGCACATCGTATCCGGAAAGATCAGGCATCATCACATCCAGCACCACCGCATCCGGCTTCTCCCGGGCGATCAGGTTCATAGCCGGCGTTCCACCAAAAGAAGGGATTGCCTGGCAACCGCTAAGACGTACCATCTCGGAAATCATCTCAGTGGTCTCTGGTTCATCATCCACGACAACCACGACTTTAGGTAGAGATAACATGGATTTCAAGCTCCCAAACTGATTTCCCAAAAAACCGGACCAAATATTGAAGTTCGATCATGGTAAATCGAATTATTGACGATTCTACGGCAAAAATTACCCTGGAGTCAAGCGACAAAACTCGCAATACCTGCCGGAATTTCAAGCTGCATCTTTCAGCCGCTGGTAATCCTGTGGAGTATCCACATCCATCAACACACCCGCGTCGTGCCAGGGAACCCACTCCACCGGGTAGCGAGAAAACAAGGACCTCCCCCCAGCATCACCGCTTAATGTCAAAAAGTCCGGAAAAGTCTCACGGTCAAACAATACAGGATTGCCTCGCTGACCGTCTACAAGCGGCGCTACAAGCGGTGACAGGCTGGCAGCGTGCTTTTCAACCAACGCACTCACCAGCGCCGGGGGTATTCTTGGTTGGTCCCCCAGCATAAATATACAACCTCCCGCGTTGGCTGGTATTGCGCCAATACCTGCCTTTACAGAGCTGCTCTGCCCGCTCTCCCAATCTAGGTTGTGAACCAGCTTCACATCCAGATCAGATACTGCATCGCGGATTTCGTCAATCTGTTCGCCAGCCACCACGACAACCGGGCTGAGCCCCGCCGATAGGGCAGTCTTTACCACCTGGCGAACAATCGCTTCGCCCTTCCAGGGCAAGAGCAGCTTTGGCGCTCCATAACGGCGCGCTCCACCTGCAGCCAGGACTACACCGCCGATCCGTTGATGAACTGCAAGAACCCCATTAGGTTGGGAATCTCCACTGGATGCTTCACCTGGGTCGGTGCCAGTTCTTAAGCGGGTGACCAGGACGGCATCGAATTCCCCTAACAACATGCCTGCCAATTTTTTTGCCTGCGCCTGCAGGTGGGGGGCATCAGCCTGATTCAGTAAAGCCACCTTGCGCGAACCGGCAGGGATATTCCGCATTCCCCCGAGTGGGTGCAGCAAAACCTGGGCTATTGCTTCGACGGTTATCGTCTGCCCTCGCTCCAGACCAGATAGCCTGGCGTAGCGGTCCAGCCTGTGAACCCACCTCTCGTCGAGGGGTTTGCCCAATCCAGATAGCCCGGCTACAACAACAACCAGGTCACTGAAGGGTGGGATAACCGGTTCATGTTCGGCAGGCGCTTTGAGCGGCAATTGCCGGGAGCCATCTGCTTCGACCAACAATTGGCAATTGAGGTCCGCAGCCAGATGCCAGATCCGCTCCAGCACACCGCTGGACACACCCCCTACTTTCTCCGGGTGGTCCTGTGGACCGGTGAACAAAACCCGTAAGCCCGAAATCGCTCCAGCCTCGGGCAAATCCGAAGCAGTTTGTGCGACCACCCACCGGTCTGCTATAGATGTCTGGGATATTGCCAGGTGGGTGGTTACCGCCAGGATCACCGGTGGCGATAACCCCTCCGCTACCTGAAACATCGCGCTGGATTTACCACCCGCCCCCACGAATGCCAGGCAGCAATATTTTGTTGCGTTGAGAGCACTTGCCAGATTAATCATACCGGGGACAGGCAGGCTTAAGACCATAGGTGAGGTCTTAGCTCCGGGCGAGATAAAATTGCTTCCAGGACTCCACCGCCAATTGCCAGGGCTTTATCGGAGACCATCCGGCAATAAGCCGGATCATCCCTGGGGTCCACATCACCAATTTTCATGCCGTTTTTCACGATGATCCCCGGGTGAAGCATGCCGCGCAATACTCCAGGAAACGGCGCATAAACTGCTTGACCATCAACCTCTGCTACCAGTTGCCCTGCGGAGAGATGCTCGCCGATTTCGGCATGTGCCTGGAGAACCCCGTCATTCGGTGCTCTGAGCACCCGGCCCTTGTCCATTGAATTGACAGCCTCAGGGATGCCGCTATCCCCCTCAGCACCTCCCTGCCAGATCACCCTGCCCAGATAGTGTCCTCGTTTGGTTTCGATCACTGCATGGCAGTTCTGCCCGGTGACGAATCCGGGCCCCAGGCCAATGATCAACTCGACCTGGGTTGGGATTAATTCCACCATCGTTTTGAGCATGCGCGCGTCAACCACCACATAGGGGTGCAGCGCTTTGATTGCCTGGCCTTCCGGGTCGATCAGAACCGGGATATGTCCTTTTGCCAGCACTTGCAGAACTCGCAGGGTATCAGTTGGGTCCAGCACGCGCCTGGCGGTTATCCCTTCCACACTGGTTTCACCAGTGTAGATTGCCTGCGAGAAGGAGACAAGCCGGCGGATCGCCAGGGGTTGCTCGAGCTCAGAAATCACCACGCGAATTCCACAGTGTTGCAGGCGCAACGCCACCCCACTTGCCAGGTCTCCACCGCCACGGATGAGGACGATCATGGCTGACCTATTTTTCCTAACCTGCGCAATACGCGTTCCGGTGTCAGGGGAAACTCATTTATCCAAACCCCGGTTGCATCCTGCACCGCGGCAATAACCGCCGGGGCGACTGGCAGAAACGGCATCTCCGCCATACCCCGCGCTCCTAGTGGTCCAATCGGATCGGGGTACTCCAGGATTAAGGACTGAACGCGGTCCGGTACATCCAGGATGGTCGGAATCAGGTAGGTAGACAGATGTTGCGTCTGGACATAGCCATCCTTCTGGATAAAGTTCTCCATAATGGTATAACCTGCTGCCTGGACAACCGCGCCCTCGATCTGACCACGCACCTGTTGCGGATTCAAGGCTTTGCCCACATCATCTGCAGAGACAATATCGATCAACCGCACATGACCGGTTTCAGTGTCCACCTCGACCGTCGCTGCCTGGGCAACATACCCGTAAGCAAAGTTGGGCATCGATTCACCTGTCTCAGGGTCGTAAGGGGTTGTCTTTGGCGGGCGGTACTGGTATCGGGCAACTGCCGGACGCTCCTCATTGTGCCATTTCTCAAGCGCACGCTCGCAGGCTCCCAAGATAGAGTTGCCTGCCATAAAGGTTAACCTGGACGCAGAAGCGCTCCCAGAGTTATCTGTCCTGGCAGTATCTGATACCACCATCTCGACTTTCTCAAAAGCCACGCCCAAAGCTTCAGCGGCAATCTGCTTGAAAACCGTGTGTGCCCCCTGACCAACATCTGCTCCGGCGTGATACACTACCGCCCGCTCGATCTGTACTCCACCATGCAATTCGACGGTTGCCCAGGCATGTTCAGGAGCGCCAAAGGAAAATCCCACATTCTTGTAAGCGCAGGCAAAGCCTGTCCCCCGCACAAGCGTAGGTTTCTCTGCATTCCTGCTTGCCTGGGTAGGGCGTTTCCAGCCCGCAGGCGTTTCCTGCCAACCAGCTGTGCGAGCGCACTCCTCAACCACCTGCGGCATGCTTACCCCTGCTGGAAGGGGTGTCCTGACGGAGAGCAGGGATCCTTCACGCAGCACATTCTTCAGGCGAAGCTCGACCGGATCCATGCCGAGCGTTTCTGCCAGGCGGTTCATCTGGGTTTCTGCGGCAAACGCCCCCTGCGGGCCTCCAAACCCCCTGAAGGCGCCATTGGGAAGGTTATTGGTATAGACCGCGTAAGAATCTACCTTGACATTGGGAATCTCGTAGGGACCGGTGCACATTAGTGTGGCATTCCCCATCACTTTCGTGGATGTATAAGCATAAGCACCACCGTCTGCAATTAGGTCGACTTCGGCTGCGATCACCTTGCCCTGGCGGGTGGCTCCCCAGCGGGTGCGGATGATATACGGGTGCCGTTTATGATGACCAATGATCGACTCTTCGCGGCTCCAAACAATCTTAATCGGACGATGTATCCCTCTTTGGTGCAACCGCCAGGCTGCCAGAGCCAGGACAATCTGCACCGACATATCTTCTCGACCACCAAACGCGCCACCGATTGCAGGATAAATCACCCGGACCTGATCTAAAGGCAACCCCAGCGAATGGGCGATCTGCTCCTGATCTTCGTGAGTCCATTGACCGGCTACCTGTACCGTAACCCTGCCCTGTTCATCGATAAAGGCAATCCCCGCCTCCGGTTGCAGGTAAGCATGTTCTTGAGCCGGTGTGCAGTACTCACCATCGATAATTACATCTGCTTGAGCAAATGCTGCGTCAATATCGCCTCTGAGGATACGATAATGACAAAACACATTCGACTCTCTCTCGGGGTGAAGCAAGGTTGCGCCGGCCTGCATGGCTGCTTCTACATCGGTCACAACAGGTAAATCTTCATAAACTACCTCGATCAAATCTCTCGCTCGGCTGGCTATCGCCTCAGTCTCGGCAACCACCAGGGCAACCTGATCCCCGATAAAGCGCACCCGGTCGGTAAAGGGCTTGTCGCCTCCTGGCCCGCAAAGCACGGGTTGGTCGGGCATGATCAAGCCATACTCATTGACCGGCACATCTATGGCAGTGAAAACAGCAATCACACCATCCATCGCTTCTGCTTTTGTCGTATTGATCGAGCGGATGATCGCGTGCGGACGATGGGCGAACAGGACCTTCATGCTTGCCTGGTTTGGCAGATTGATATCACCGGGATATAAAGTCTCCCCAGTTACTTTCCCCAACGCATCAATCCGTGTTGCAGATGATCCGACATTTTTCATATTTGTCTCTCCATGGGGTTTTGGATAGTATGAATGAATTTTTCCTCTTGATTATACCCTCTCCTTTCACTCTCCCAATTAAGGCCGTCCCCTCGCTACTAATTTCACAAAATATCCTTACCGCCTTCACATCTTCTTCACAAGATTTGCTTAATATTGAACCAGAAACAATTCGATCACCGGATAATTTTCACTCCACCCAGTGATCCAAAATAGGAGAACGGCTATGTCTACAATGAAAAGCGTATCCAAACCCACCCGGAATAACTGGTTGCTTGATGCAACTCTCTTTATCAGCGCGATAATTGCCATGCTTTCCGGGATTTATTTCTTGTACTTTCCTATCGGCGGTTACCAGGGCGGGCGTAATCCAGCCTACGATCTTGTCATCTTGTTCACCCGCCACACCTGGGATGATCTGCACACCTGGAGCGGTGTGGCGATGATCATGGTTGTTGTCATCCATCTCAGCCTTCACTGGCATTGGGTGGTGAACATGACCCGCCGTATGCTCAAGGAAATCTTCACCCGCAGCAAAACACTCAACCCGCGAGGCCGCTTCAACCTGGGAATTAATATCACCATTGGATTTAGTTTCCTGGTTACTGCTCTGAGCGGGATCTACTTCTTGTTTGTGCCCGGCAGTCGGAGCGTCGTCGATCCGGTGTTCCTGTTTAGCCGGCAGACCTGGGATATCCTGCACACCTGGGGCGGAGTAGTGCTGATCCTGGCTGCTGTCATCCACTTTGTGATCCATTGGAATTGGGTCGTCAAGGTTACCCGGGGTGTTTTCTGGATCTTTCATCGTTCCCCCAGGCAGGTCGCGGTTGATACTCCCTCAGCGCCGTCTGCTTGACTCAAATAATAGATCATACGATAAACAAAAGGAAGGTTTATGATGTTGAAGAAAATCGTTGGAATTAGCTTACTGGTTGGTTTCGCAGCCATGTTAATCCTTGGCGCGGTGAACCGCACTTTAGCCAAAGAAGGCGGGAATGAACCCAGATCTATATCAGCCGAATTACCGGTTGAACGCCATGCTCTTGAGATCGAGCCGGGCGAGTCTCCCGCTCAAAATGGGGAGGGGTTTCGGGGCAGACAAAGCGGCGGGACCTCCCAATATGGTTATGGCGAACGCGGAGCAGTCAGGGAAGCCCAGCCCAACAATCCCAGCCCGCAAGCACAGGTTGATGAATGGGTGGTGATAGAAGGCTCAGTGAATAGCGTAGACTCCACCCTGGCGGTCATCCTACTCCAGGACGGAAATACGGTCGAAATCACCGGTCGTTCCTGGTCATTCGCCCTGGAAAACGGCTATACTCTGCAAGCCGGTGATCAGGTACGGCTAACCGGATTTTACGAAGATGCTGAACGCTTCGAAGTTGGAGCGATCGAAAACCTGACCCAGGGTACCTCATTCCAGGTCCGCGATCAGTACGGTCGCCCGCTATGGGCGGGACGCGGCTGGCAAGGCTAGATATTCTGCTGCCAGGAGACGAAAAGTGTTCTGCACGATCGTGCAGAACACTTTTATTATTTTCTCACTACAATCCCGGAAGAAGTGGATTCATCCATGGCATTCCGAGCAATACGGCGATCAGAGCCAATCCATACCAGATTGCAGCCATGCGGAACTTGTCTTTCGAAGCACTGGCCCGTTTCGAATACACCCCGCCCAGGTGGGCAAACACCACCGCCAGCAGCATGATCACTGCATGTTCGATCGCAAAGAAGCGCAGCCCATCATTGCTCATCACTGCCCCAAAATCCTGGAAGACAGCCTTAGTTTTATCGCTCAGGAAGAAATAGAGTAGAAGCCCAACCAGGAGCTGGACGTCGATTGCTGATGTGAAGTACACCCCCAGCTTCCGGTCCAGGGTGCTCCACTCGCGCTTGCCGAACCAGCCGAGCAGGCCGCGCACAACGACGATTATCCCCAGGATTAATACCACCCACCTCACGATATTATGTATGGCTAAAACAACCGGGTACATTTTCTTAACCTCCACTGTGTCTTTTTGAAGTCCTAGATCACCAACCTGCTGCTTTCTGGTCTTGCGGGGCTACCAGTTCCCGTCTGTAGATCATGACAGCAACCAGACCCCATACCCAACCAGATAGATCAGGTTGAATCCAATTTCAACCTACACCAGCATAATTTCAGACATGCATTTTTCCGAATCATCCCAAATGGTGAACCAGACTACTTTAACAAAGATACCCTGGAATGTCAAGAAAATCTCATTTGGCTTTGTGATTTATAATACGATTCTATTGCATCCATCGTATCCATCTTTGAGGTGATTATGATCGACCTGCCCGATTCCGACATCCTGCCGCTCTCCATGCGCCATAGTTTCTGGACCTGGTCTGCCCAATCGAAGGTTTCTCCTATCCCGGTTAAACGCGCCCTGGGAGTCTATTTCTGGGATGTGAACGATAAGCGCTACCTGGATTTCAACTCGATGGTCATGTGCGTGAATATCGGTCATGGAGACCAGCGAGTCATTGACGCAATTATCGAGCAAGCCCGCCAGTTACCCTTTGCCGGTCCGCCAATGGCGACCAAGCCGCGGGCGATTCTTGGACAACTGCTCTCTCAAATCACCCCGGGCGACCTGGATCGGTTTCTATTTACCCTGGGTGGGGCTGACGCAAACGAGAACGCAATCAAGATTGCCCGGGCTTATACCGGAAAACATAAAATCCTCGCCCGCTACCGTTCGTACCACGGAGCCAGCGCCGGGGCGATGGCAGCCACAGGCGACCCACGCCGCCTGATCTGGGAGCCGAACCTGATGCCCGGTGTGGTCCATTTCCTTGATCCCTACCGTTACCGCTCCACCTTCCACCGCACCAACTCAGACATTTCCCCAACAGATTTTACCCTTGATTATTTAAACCATCTGGAGGAGATCATCACCTATGAAGGACCTCAAACCATCGCGGCTATCTTGCTGGAAACTGTAACCGGGACGAACGGGATCATCATCCCGCCTGAAGGCTATCTAATGGGCGTGCGCCAGCTGTGTGACCGCTATGGAATATTGTTGATCGCAGATGAGGTCATGTCGGGATTCGGACGAACCGGGCGTTGGTTCGCAGTGGAACACTGGGATATCATCCCTGATCTGATGACCATGGCTAAGGGATTGACATCCGGCTATGCCCCACTGGGTGCAGTGGCTATGCGCCCCCAAATTGCAGATTTCTTTAATGATCGGGTCTATCAGAGCGGGCTTACCTATAACGCCCACCCCATTTCACTGGCAGCAGCCATTGCCAATATCCAGGTGATGCAAGAAGACCGGATTGTGGAACATACTGCCGAGATGGGTCCTGTGCTGCATCGCCTGCTGACTGACCTGGGTGAGCAGCATCCTTCGGTCGGGGAAGTGCGCTCGATCGGTCTCTTTGGCGTAATCGAACTGGTGCGCAATCGCCAGACGAAAGAACCCCTGGCACCCTATGATGGCGCCAGCCCAGAGATGGTGGCTATTCGCAAATACCTGCTCGATCATGGCTTATATCTCTACAGTCACTGGCATACATTATTGGTAATCCCTCCCTTAATCATTAACCAGGAACAGCTCGAAGAGGGTTTTGCCTTGCTGGATAAAGCCCTGGAGATCAGCGACCAGGCTATCAAATAATAAGCGCTGGGGCGTCAAGGAATCCTGGCACGCCGGCGTTTATCTTTATGGTATCTGGTGCAAAATACTTCAAACCAGGTGCCTGGCACTTTATGGCGGGAAGAACAGACGCAAATTGTATCGGAAGCGAGTCGTTTTCAACCTGAAGTGCCAGGCACATTAAGTTCCGCTCCTAAAACTATTTAAGGTGAGAACATACGGCTATGAAAGGTAACCAGCCTCCGGTTAATGAAAGTATTCCCGTCCCAAGGACCTTTTTGACAAAAATGCGGGAACTGCTTGGTGAGGAATACCTATCTTTTCACCAGAGCCTGTCCAAGCCCTATGTCAGCGGATTGCGCATCAATCCTCTCAAAATCCCCCCAGCGGAATTCCAGATACGCTTTCCGCCAAAACTTGTACCGGTTCCATGGTGCCCAGAAGGTTACTCATTGGAACAAGAAGCAGATATCGGTAGCGAGAGAACACCCGGCAAACACCCCTACCATGCTGCTGGTTTACATTATCTCCAGGAACCGACCGCTATGGCTCCGGTGGAAATCCTCGATCCCCAGCCCGGCGAGCGTGTGCTCGACCTGGCAGCAGCACCCGGCGGCAAGACGACTCAGATCGTCTCCCGGCTGGATAATACCGGGCTGGTTGTTGCTAATGAAATCCACCCGCGCCGGGTCTGGGATCTGGCAGAAAACCTGGAGAGGTGGGGGGCACACAATACGATCATTCTTAATGAGAGCCCTGCCCGCCTGGCAGATAGTTTTCACCTATACTTCGATCGGGTGCTGCTGGATGCCCCTTGCTCCGGCGAAGGCATGTTCCGCAAAAGCGCATCCGCCCGCCAGGATTGGTCTATTGAACACGTCGAACGGTGCGCTGAACGCCAATCCGGACTACTCGAACAGGCAGTCATTCTATTGCGCCCTGGGGGGACTCTGGTCTATTCCACCTGCACCTTTTCTCCCCAGGAGAACGAAGCTGTGATTGCCGGTTTTCTCGAACGCCATCCGGATTTCACGCTGGTGAATTGCCCGCCTATACCTGGAGCCAGGCCTGGCAAACCCGATTGGGCAGGTCGGGTACCTCCGGAGATTGCCTCCCAAATGGATAAGACGATCCGATTATGGCCTCACCTGCTAAACGGGGACGGTCATTTCATCGCCCGCCTTCAGCGGAACGGCAATCACCCGTTGAAGAGACCGCCCGCACGAAGAGAAACCAGAATCGCGCCGGAACACCTGGCAGTCTTCCGGAATTTTTGTAAAGCCAGCTTACAACCAGATGTGAGGTTTGATCTCCTGGGTGTCCAGGGCACTTATCTTTACCAATCCATCTCCGACTCCCCCGATCTGACAGGGTTGCAGGTAATCCACCCCGGTTGGTGGTTAGGCACTTACAAGCAGAGCTACGGAAAGGGCACCCTGCGCTTCGAGCCTTCCCACGCGATGGCTCTTGGATTAGATCGGCGAATGGTTAAGCAATCAATCTCAATCAATCTGAGTGCAGCAGTTCAGTACCTGCGAGGAGAGCCTATTAATGCCGGTGGGATGGACGGCTGGATACTGGTATGCGTGGAGGATTTCCCACTGGGATGGGGCAAGCGCAGCGCGGAGACCATCAAAAACTACTATCCCAAAGGGCTGCGCTGGTTATAAGCCATTGGTATTAATATTTTTTCTTTGATGGCGAACGCCGTACGGGAGGCGCGTCCAGCGGTCCCAGGCGTGGCGGTCCGACTGCGCTGTAGATCAGCGAGTAGAGAATTGTTACCACACCAAACCCGATGATCATTAACAATGCCGTCATAATGACCACTGCATAAAATTGTTTGACTTCCCCCACGAATGGTAGCGCAACAGTCTGGATCAATTCCCGCGGCATTGGCAGCCACCCTTGCTCCAGATTAGCCTGCACAAGTACTACCGCCCCAGCATACGCCATAATCGGGATCAGGATCATCAACAAGCAGCCGATCCCTCTCCAGATCGGGTGGATTTTCCACGGGCGTTCCTGCATTCGGCTTCCTTTATTGAACTTATCATATTTCGACATGGCTCACCTCCCTACCGGCCTGGCTTTTCCTCAACTCCAGCGCCGCTTTTTCTATGGCAGATACGATGCTGTAATATCCAGTGCACCGGCACAAATTACCCGTGATAGCCTGGCGAATTTCCTCCAGATTCGGATCGACCTTCTCCTCCAGCAACATGGCTGCCGACATCAAAAAGCCGGGGGTGCAGTAACCGCATTGCACCGCCCCTTCATCGATAAAGGCTTGCTGCACAGGGTGAAGAACGCCTTCATGCGCCAGCCCCTCAACCGTGACAATTTCCGCTCCGTGCGCCCTCGGAGCAGGAACCAGGCAGCTCATCACTGCTACACCATCCAGAAAGACGGTACAAGCGCCACATTCGCCTTCTGCGCATCCCTCTTTTGTACCAGTAAGTCCTGCTTCCTCGCGCAGCAAGCGCAGCAGGGTTTTCTCTTGACCGCTGGAAAACGAGTACTTTTTGCCATTAATCCGGGTGACAATTGGCGTCCCCGGTTGGTGAATGCTGCTCTTATCCAAAGACAAGGCTTTCTCCCGCGCATCTCGCCCCCTCAGCAAAACTGGATGAGCTGGAAAATCCCCCCGCTCATCGCCATTGCAAATGCTTTGCAAGCCGCGCAGCGTACATACCCGCACCATTTCGCTCCGATAGTCTGCCGGACTGCGCACGTCAGTGATAGGCCGGGCAACTTGCTCCGCCAACGTCGCCGCAGTCTGGGTCGTGGCATCATCCAATGTCCTGCCAACCAGATAATCCTCTGCCTGGCTGGCATGAATAATCGTTGGAGCGACTGATCCCAAGGTGATAGAAGCCTTGCCCACTCGCCCATCTTGAATGGAGAGAACAATCGCCGCATTTACGAGCGAAATCGCCTGCGCCCGGCGCAAGCCAAGCTTGATGAAGGTGCCGCGGGCGTCTTGAGCCATCGCTGGAAAGACAATATCCACCAGCATCTCGTCTGGACGCATAACCGTGCCACGCACCCCAGTATAGAACTGGTCCAGAGGCACATTCCGCTTACCAGCCCGGGAGGCCAACGTCACCCAGGCACCCATCGCCACCAGGGGGGTGATCGTGTCATTAGCGGGTGAAGCAGTAATCAGGTTACCGGCTACCGTACCCCGGTTGCGAATTTGCGGGGCGCCTACCTCCCAGGCTGCCCGCGCCAGAGGGAAAGCCCGCTCGACGACCAGCCTGGATGCTACGCAATGATTGTGCGTCACCATCGGACCCAGGTGAATATGCTCGTCTTCATCCAGAATAATTTGATCCAGACCAGGGATGCGGGTCACATCTACCAGGGTGTCAATCCCCTTGCGCACCCCGCGCTCCATCTCCAGGATCAGATCAGTCCCACCAGCTACAATACGGGCGCGTTCCCGGCGCTCATCCAAGATTTGTAATACTTCATAGGTACTGCTAGCGTTGATATATTCAGTCCACATCTCGTACTCCGTTAATTGTTGATTTCAACCTGCCGAGTTGGATATATTTGCTGTCCTTCTCTGGCGCAAAAGGAGGATCTCAGCCATAATGCTCAGAGCAATTTCTTCCGGGGTTTCTCCACCCAGGTCTAAACCGATCGGCGAGCGTACCCTGTCCAGTATTTCGTCGGCAAAACCAGCATCGGTCAATTTTTTACGCGTAGTCTCCCACCTGCGCCGCGAGCCGATTACCCCTATGTAAGCCACCTCTTTCTCCAGCAAGACAGTCAGCCCGGGCACATCGATATCCACACCTCGGGTAGTTAAGACAAAATACATCCAGGGTCTGACCTTTATCATTTCTGGTAACTCTTGCATCAATACCGGGATGTATTGGTCTGCATCCGGGATCGCCTCAGGAGTGCAAAATTCAGGTCGGTCGTCACTGGCAAGCACGCGGAAACCGAGCCATTTTGCCAGATGAGCAACAGCTTTCCCCACGTGCCCGCATCCCACAATCACTACCACCGGTTTAGGCAAGATTGGCTCCACATACACCTCCAGTTGTCCGCCACACACACCCGGATCACCTCGACCTGGTTCAACCATACTGTATTCAAGGATGCGCGGCGTCCCGTCTTGAATTGCCTGCAAAGCCTCGCTTACCACCCGGCTTTCCATCTCCCCGCCACCAATCGTCCCCAGGGCACTTCCATCCGCATACACCAGCATCTTCGAGGCGGCACCGCGCGGCGTGGATCCCCTGGCGCGAATGACAGTACACAACGCCCCAGCTTCATTTTCATTTTGCAGATCCACAATCGCCTGGTATATCATGACCTCAGCTCTCTAATAGTCCCAACACGATGGGCAAAAGTTGTTTCTTGCGTGAGACCACCCCTTCTGCCAGGCGGGTTCCATCCGGTTGGCGCGGGTAAGGCAATCCTCCCAGCACCGGCGGCTCATTGGAGATCAATAACCGGCTGGAGCCGCTGACAACGTCGGTTACCATCAACATAGAGAAGCTCAAGCCTCTCGATTGCTGGAGCTGCTCCAGGGCTTGCTTGAGCTGTTCCAGGTGCTCATCCAACTGTAACAGGCTGGTTACCTCAACCTGTGCAATGGCGAATTCCATCCCCCCTGCTTCATATAGCTTAAGGTCAGAAGTGACAATCATCTGCGGATCACGGGTCGCCAGCCCTGCGCCGGAGTCAAGCACCTTCTTTCCAAAGGATTGCACCGTTTCTCCTGCCAGCGGACCGTTTCGGACAAAAGCCCAGCGGCCCAGCCGCTCAGCAGCCACTCGATCTCGTTCTGTTGTTGTCGGGGAAGACAGGATTAAAGTGTCTGCGAGCAAACCCGCTAAAAGCATCCCTGCCAGGGCGGGCGGCGCGCTCAGACCGGCCTCTTCGATTCGCGCAGAGACCAGGGTGCTGGTGCTACCGACCACGTCTACCGAAAACCGGATTGGGATATGGGTGGTCGGGTTACCCAGGCGGTGATGATCTAAAATTTCAAGCAGCTCGGCTTCATCCAGGGCACCAACCGCCTGACTCGGCTCGTTGTGATCAACCAGGATCAATTTCAATCTGGGCGGGTTAAGCACGTCTCTCTGGTGGCTCACACCGACATAATAACCGTTTTCATCAACAATCAGAAAATCGCTGTGCAAATCCCGCAAGATGCGATTGATCACATCTCGAATCCGGGTCTTGACCTGGAAGCGGGGCGTACTCGTATCGGTCGCGTCTTTACATGGCAGATCCAGGATCTCGCTGATCCGCATCTCTTGCCGGCGGGGATGTGGTCCAACCAGCTTTCCAAACAGGTTGAACAAACTGGCTCCTGTAATCAGGCCGAACGGAATTCCATCCTCCTCCACAACAGGCGCAATACCTTCCGTGCGGCTGGTGATCGCCCAGGCATCGCGTAGCGGATCGCTCGGTTGCACTGTATCTAAGCGACGGGTGACTGATTCAAATATTGGCGAGGCATCGCTCAGTAATAGAGGTGCTTCCAATCCAAGCTGCTTCAAAACCCAGGTGGTCTGTGGGTTGGTAGGACCGGCTCGGGCTGCCACCACATCCGCATGATCCCGCTCGTGGAGCAACCAGGCGTAACCCATCGCAGATGCAATAGAATCGGTATCTGGATTGACATGACCGATTACATAGATCACACTCATAAAATAAATCTACTCCCTGCTCGAAGAATGCTATACGAGTTCACGCACCTGCTCGTTCCACCCGGTCCTTTTCGGCTACATGCCGCGCCAGATTTTCTCCGGGGTGACCGGATTATCATCCACCTGGACCCCACACGCATCCAGAATTGCGTTTCCGACCGCCGGGGCTACACCATCCATCGGAATCTCTGCCACTGCCTTTACCCCGAAAGGATGCGAAGGCTCGAATGTCTCGATGAAGATCGTCTCTAGCTCAGGCATCTCGTTCGAGCGGAAGATATGGTACTCTCGCAAATCCCGCTCACGGGCACGTCCCTCCTCGTCGTAGCGCATCTCCTCGCATACAGCGTACCCCAACGCTTGCACCATACCGCCTTCCACCTGCCCGGAGGCTGTGATCGGGTTGACGATTACACCCGAGTCCACTGCCATCACCAGTTTGTCTACTACCACCTGCCCTGTTTCGCTATCAACGGTTACCTCGGCAAACTGGGCTGCAAAAGGAGGCGGAGAAACCGGCGACACATACGAAGCCACTGCCATGATTTGCTCCTGGTCAACATGGTGCAGTGCATTGTGGGCAATCGCGGACAGGCTCACCGTGCGACCATCGGGGCTGACCGCATTACGGTCTACCAGGTGGATCTCGTCTGGTGTAACTTCAACACCTTGATTCGCTTCGTTCAGCATTCGCGCAGCTCTGATCCGGATGCGTTCGGCTACCTGCTCAGCAGCTTTAACAACCGCTGCCCCTGAGATATACGTCGTGCTGGAAGCATAAGCTCCCTTATCAAAGGGAGTGAAATCCGTGTCTGAGGAATAGGTCAGCATGTCTTCCAGCTGCACGCCAAGCACCTCGGCTGCCATCTGAGCCAGAACGGTGTCTGAGCCCGTCCCAAGATCGGTTGCGCCCACCAGCAAATTGAATGAACCATCATCGTTCATTTTTATGCTGGCACCACCCATATCCAGGTAGGGAATTGCTGTGCCCTGCATCACCAGGGCGACCCCAATCCCTTTGCGCAGGTGAGGCTTGCCAGGGATCTCATGCCAGGCGGGGTTGGCGTACTTTTGATCCCAGCCAATCGCTGCCTTACCCTGGCGGGCGCACTCCGCCAGGCCGCATGTTTCAATAGTCTCAGGGCGAGGCTCGCGCCCCTCACTCCAGGCTGTGCTGAATGGATGTTGCTCCCCTGCTCGCAGAGCATTTTTTAGGCGGAATTCGATCGGATCAAGGCCCAATTGGCGGACAATTTTCTCCATATGCCGTTCCACCGGCCAATACCCTTGCGGCACACCGTATCCCCGATAGGCTCCGGCGGGTGGATGGTTGGTGTAGACGATATCCGCATAAAATTGGATATTGGGTTTCTCCCGGTAAGGATCGTCACCGACATACAACGCCATTGCCTTGTGCCCGGTGTTTCCGGTCACGGTGAGTGCATGGCACCCATATGCCCCGGTATCGCTCAGAGCATACATAGCATTGGCTGTCAGCGTGCCATCCTTCTTGACACCCGTTTTCATCCGGATGCGCATGGGGTGCCGCGAGCGAGCTGCAACGAACTCTTCTTCCCGGGTGTACTCAAAAATTACCGGACGTCCGGTAGCGATCGTCAGATGGGCGGCTACATCCTCGATTAATATTTCTTGTTTGCCTCCGAAGCCGCCACCTATCCGAGGCTTGATCACCCGGATACGCTTGATCGGTAAGTTTAAGACAGGTGACAATATTCTCCGCGCATGGAAAGGAACCTGGGTGCTGGTGCGGATAACAAGGCGATCATCCTCGTCCCAGTAAGTGACAACGACGTGTGGCTCAATATGGGCTTGCTGGACTTTCGGGACTTCGTACTCATCTTCGAAAATATAATCTGCTTCGGCAAAGCCTTTTTCCACATCTCCGATATCTATCCTGATCTTGGCTGCCAGGTTGCGGGTAGGATCTGATTCCGCAAAATTGACGTACTCCGCTTCGTCGTGCAGGATGGGAGCACCGGGTTCCATTGCCTGCGCAGGATCAAGCAGAACGGGCAGGGCTTCGTATTCGACTTCAATCAAGCTCAATGCCTGCTCGGCAATTGCTGCGGTCTCTGCAGCTATAAAAGCCACCCGGTCACCAACGAAACGAACTTTCTCGTCTAAAGAAAACGTATCCAGCGGGCCGGGGATCGGGTCCGATTGTCCTGCCGTGGAGAAGATCACCCGGGGGATATCCTTGTAGGTTAGTACAGCCGCAACACCGGGGAGCTGGGTAGCCCGGGTGGTGTCTATGTGCTTGATCCGGGCGTGTGCCACGGGGCTATGCAATACCTTAGCAACCAACATACCCCGCTGCTCGAAATCAGCCGCAAAAGCCGGCTTTCCTTGAACCAGCTTAACTGCATCCACCTTTCTTTCCGGCTTTCCCACTCGTTGATAAGGCTGTGTTTCGGGAGTCGACTGGATTTGCGGCATTACCCGGATGCCGGTCAAGACTTCTTCAGCAGGACCGAGTGGAGCGGGTGGCTCGCCAATCGCTCCACCCAGTGCTGTTTTGGGAGAAAGCCACTCGCTGGGAGCAGGAATGACCGTATCCGCTCTTCCGATGGGTTCAACATCTTCTCCCCTCAGGATGGCGGCTGCCCTCAGCACCGCCTGGACGGGTTTAAGGTAACCGGTGCACCGGCACAAGACTCCCGATAATGCTTCACGCACCTCGCTCTCGGTGGGTGATGGGTTGCGCTCCAGCAATTCTTTTGCTACCAACACCTGAGCGGGTGTACAAAAGCCGCATTGGATCGCGCCCGTGTCGATAAATGCGTGTTGCAAGGGGTGTAATCCCTGGCTGGGTTTCCAGCCCAGTTCCGGATGCTGACCGATCGACTCAATGGTCTCGATCGTGTGTCCCTCCGCTTGAGCTGCCAGAAAGACGCAGGAATTGACGGGTTTTCCATCCAACAGTACGGTGCAAGCGCCACAATCTCCCGTTTCACAACCATGTTTAACTCCAAAATAACCCAGGCCTCGTAATACCTGTAACAAGCTTTCTCCAGGACATACATCAACTTGGGCCACAGCCTGGTTAATAGTTAGAGTCAATTCCATAAAACAATCCCTCCCATCCCGATGCTCCGGCAATAATTATCCACTTACCAATCCCTGGCGCAAGTGATCAATCACCACCATTTGCCCGCTGGACACATCCTGGTAATACCAGTGCTGCCAGCCGTTGCACGGAGCGTTCAAAATAGTCCTGCCAACCTGGTGTATCGATCCGGTGATCTCCTGATACCGGATGTGACCGCTGGACAATATCACTGCAGGCGAGTCCTCGCGCTGATTAAAGTAAAGGACTTGCCCCGGCATCAATAACCCATACTCCAGGAGAGCCCCAAAAGGCACCCTGGACTGGCGCGGCTTGGTCTCGAAAACAAAATTTATCGCTTCATCGTCGTTCACCTGGATATGATCAATTCTTTCCTGGGCAATATCAATATAAGCTTTGTGCTCTTCAATCCCGATCCAGTGTCGTTTCAGCTTCTTGGCAACCGCGCCGGTGGTCCCGGTTCCAAAAAAGGGGTCCAAAATTATATCGTCTCGGTTGGAGCTAGATAAGATCACCCGGTAAAGCAGTGATTCCGGTTTCTGGGTTGCGTGAGCTTTGCTGCCATTGACTTTGATACGCTCTTTCCCGGTACATAGCGGCAGATGCCAGTCGCTGCGCATCTGCAAATCATCGTTCAGGGCTTTGACTGCGTGGTGGTTAAACGTATATTGTGCTCCGCGGTGTTTTTGTGCCCAGATTAGAGTTTCCTGAGCATTCGTAAAACGCACCCCCTTGAAATTTGGCATTGGGTTTGTCTTCACCCAAACCACGTCATTCAGGATCCAATACCTCAAATCTTGCAGGATGGCACCTACCCGGTAGATATTATGGTAAGTGCCTATCACCCAGATAGTGCCAGTGTCTTTTAATACCCGCCGACAGGCTTCAAGCCAGGCGCGGGTAAAGCGATCATACTCTTCAAAACTTTTGAACTTATCCCAGAGATCATCCACCCCATTTACCCGAGTACGATTAGGGCGGAAAAGCTCGTTTTCTAATTGCAGGTTATAGGGTGGATCAGCAAAGATCAAATCAACCGAGCCCTGCGGTAAGGCCTCAAGCACTTCAATGCAATTCCCAATGATGATCTTGTCGATGGGCAGCTCTGTGCTGGTCATCATGCAATACCTGAATAGCGATCTGGTGTGCAAAACCTGACCTAATTGTAAACCATTTTGTGGGATAAACCTGACCTCCTACCAACTGTGTAATTCCAAATATGGGACATTGGGACTTGCCGTTGCAAACGGCAGATGTGGGGGTATTTTGCGGGCTTCGCCCGCAAAACACCCCCACAGAACCGCCCTACCACGGTAATTTCCAGACACCCCAAATATTCCACCGGAAATAAGACTATTATAGTCTATAATTGACGCATGGGTGATTTGATGGAAATTGAACAGGTAACTGTTCAACAGTTGGTAGAGCAGGTGCCATTTATTAAAGATCTTCCCCAGGAGGAGATCGGAGCGCTTATTCAGACACTCCAGGTTCGCCGTTTCCCCTCTGGAACCGTCCTGTTTCACGAAGGGGATATTGCAGATCGATTATCAATCCTGGTCATGGGCGAAGTCGAGATCGTAAAATCAATGGGCACAGACGAGGAGCGCCGCCTGTCGTCCTTGAAGCCAGTCGATATCTTTGGAGAGTCGAGTCTGCTTATTCCAAACCGCTTACGGTATGCAAGCGCCCGAACAATAACGGAAGTGGTGCTCTTAGAGATGCTCCACAGCCATTTCGAAGCTCTTATTCTTCGGCAGCCCCACCTGGGTTATCACGTCATGAAGGAGATGACAATCCGCTGGAGCAATGCAGAACAGGAAATTATTGCCGAGTTAAAAGAAAAAAATCAGCAATTGGTTATTGCTTATGAAAACTTGAAATTGATACAAGAGAAATTAATTCAAAAGGAACGAATCGAGCATGAACTGGAGCTAGCTCAGAGGATCCAACAGGGTATCCTACCTAAAGGGACACCTGCCCTACCGGGTTGGCAAATTACAGCCCACTGGCAACCGGCACACACCGTGGGCGGTGATTTTTACGATTACATCCTATTTCAGGATGGTAAGATCGGGATAATTATCGGGGATGCCACCGGAAAAGGCATTCCAGCTGCCCTGGTAATGGCAACAACTTGCTCTATTCTACGCGCGATCATGGCTGGGATGGATGGGGACCAAGGGCTCACACCTAGCGAAGCATTATCACTGGCAAATGACCTCCTTTGCCAACAAATGCCCACCGGTATGTTTGTCACCTGCATACTGGCTCTGATGAATCCAGAGAACGGATCGTTCCAATTTGCGAATGCCGGTCACTGTCTGCCTATTCATGTTACCGCATCCAAGGCTCTTGAGTTGCGAGCAACAGGTATGCCGCTCGGCCTCCTGCCCGGTATGATTTATGAAGATAAAGAGACTTGTATCGAACCTGGGGAAATCGTCGTCCTTTTCAGCGACGGTCTGTTAGAAGCCCACGACATCCAGGGACAAATCCTAGGGACTCCCAGAGTGTTGCAGATATTAACATCACCCATTCCGAAAACGAATTTGGTTTCCCATATCCTATCGTCACTGGTCAAGTTTACCGGTACTGATTGGGAGCAAGAAGACGACCTGACACTGGTTTCAGTCCATAGGTCCAGCAATAATGACAGTGATCAATAACTAAGATTGAAGGAGTTGTTGGCACGATTGATTAGCTGCCTTTTGGTAAGTCCAGTGACTTTACCCACAATCGTAGTATTGCGAAATCTCTACCCCTAGTTATCTGCTCCAGCAAACAAAGATTTGATACAGCGCTGTGCCAGCACTCCAGCCACCTCACGCCGGTAATCAGAGCTAGCCCATTGATCACCTGCATCGTGATAAGCATCTCGCGCTGCAAGCTCCACCCCGCCCGCTTCGGGTCCGTCCAACACAAGGGCAGGGGCATCCCCATATCCTCCGGCCACCACGCGCACCCTGCCAGATGGCCAGGCTGCTGCGGCAATACACACAATAGGTAGGTCTGCAGGGGTACGGGCAACATACTCATAACTCAAGCGGGCATTGCGGAGGATGTGGATCGTGGTGATTATCCTTCCGTGTAAACCCTGAGTTCGTTGGAGAAAGATGTCCCCTAACCCAACCTGCATATTTTCAGGCGCTAATGTGACCTGTGCATCCAACGCCAGAAGAGCAGTCGCGAATGGAGACCGCCCGTCTGCGGAAACCAGCGCGCCGGCAACGGTTGCCACCTGGCGCAGGTTGTAGGCTGCCTCGTGCCGGATAACAGCGGGTAGATTTTCCGGTAATTCCGGCGAGTCTAAAAGGTTTTGTAATGTCGCTGTTGCCCCTACGATCAGAAAGTTATCTTTTACCTGGATTTGATTGAGACCCAGATCTTGCAGATCTACCACAGCGAATCTCTCGATGGAAGGGGCATTGATCACTGAGCCACCCCCTAACAGCACGGTTTTGATCTCTTTCCGGTTAAGTAACCGGATTGCCTCTGGTAGATTATCTGGTCGATGGTATTCAACAATCATTGGCGCTTACTCCATGCCTTATTCTTCATATACTTTCCATCCTATTGCATCCAAATTGACTCCATTCAAGTAATCATCCGGGACATCCACCAATAACGCGTTTGCTTCTGCCAGCACGCTGCCATCTGGACCGTAAACCACTCCAGTTGAGGTGCCTGCGCGGAATTTGCTCTTCACTACAGTGCCAACTATTCTCAATGGCTGTCCAACCGGGACGTTTTTCCGGTAACGAATCTCGAGATGGGCTGTGTACATGAATCGGGGCGGGTCAATACCCATGTGGGCACGGGCGCAGACCTCATCTAGCATCGCTGCCACGATGCCACCATGGACTACTCCGGGGAAACCCTGGTAATGTTCCGGAACGGTGTGAATAGAGGTTACTTCACCCGGACCTGTGATATGAAACTTGAGCTGTAGACCGAACTGGTTTGCTAACCCACACACAAAACAATCCCTTGAGTTAGGTTGTAAATCCTGGCTCTTTTGTTCTGTATTCTTCGGCATGCTGTATTGCCAAACCTTCCACGGAGCGAACTGGTGTAATGATATGCACCGTGTTAGATTATACTATGGCGAATCTCCTAAAACTCATCTGCGCAAACAGTCCGTGTACGCAAAACGCCCGACTTACGTCGGGCGTTATTTGCCATACCCATTCCCGCATCAAGAGGAAGAGTTAATCTGTTCCAGGTAAATGCTGGATTGCTCATCCGATTGGCTTATATTGATTTCATACCCTTCAGCCTGATTTCCCCAATACATCGAGCGTGGTAGCGCTTCCTGTCTTGGAAGCTCTACATCCCGGTCTGACAGTGCTGCTGCCCGGCATAAAGCCAGGGCGAAGGCAATCACACTGATTACGGCGATAAATAGTCCAATCATCCAGAGAGCGCTCATACCAATTCTCCTGATTGAATCCCGAGCCGTTATTAATCATTGGTCTTACTCAGTCGGCGGAAGTATGCGGTTTTTGGGCAGGCGATAATCTCCCAAAAAACCCAATTTTTCCTTGAACTGCGTAACTACTTATTACTATAGAGTACCCTTAATCCAAAGTCAAGTGAAATTACCTACAAATATGCAAACAATGTTGGATAAGAAAACCGGAAGCTGTGGCTTCGATATCCAGCTTCCGGTCGGGGTCTTGCTAAACAATTCTCAATTCTGAGCGAATGTATCGATCAACAACCTAACATCCCCACCCACAGGATACAAGATCGGGCAGGTACAGCCGCGTTTGCGATACTCGCTGACCTTATGGCGTGCTTCATCCGGGGTACCAGAGGCCGTAATCCGGTGAATCAGATCATCTGGTACGAGGTGCTTGGCGCTCTGGATTTGTTCATGGGTGGCAGGCCATCCCAATATCGATTGAATTTGGGCAACAATCTCGTCCGAGACACCCGATGCTTTGGCAATATGCGGTTGTTGAGCCAGGTATTGGGTCAAGAGCTCGCGGGTCGAGTCAATTGCTTTTTCATGGTCATGATCAACTGAGCAAACTATCAATTGAGGTCGGTCAATTTCGTCCAGGGTGCGTCCCGCCCGGCGAGCACCTGCCTCCAAAAGCTCAAGTGCACGATCATTATATTCTGGGGGCACGCAGTAATTCATTACAACACCATCGGCAATCTCACCGGTCATCTCCATCATCTTGTCACCGGTAGCCCCGATCATGATCGGCACGTTGCGTGGCTCGCGCCTTCCATGGACAACGTCCAACTCAATCTCACGCACCTGATGGAACTCACCCTGGAAGGTAACTCTCTCCATGTTTAGCAACCTGCGAAGCACCTCAACCGTCTCTCGCATTGCGGTCAGTGGTTTTTTTCGCTCGATTCCTACATTGCGCGCCAGGGGATCCCACCATGCACCGATACCGCAGATAATTCGATCCGGCGCCAGATCATCCAGGGTCAAGAAAGTTGCAGCTAACAATCCGATATTGCGCGTCCAGTT
>JBFYSV010000338.1:0-8370 GCA_041301185.1 Anaerolineae bacterium | reverse complement strand
AACTCCGCTACGTCCGTCCCAGGAATCCAGAATACGTCCGGCGCTGTACCCGCTGCTATCTCGGTCTTCAGCACATCCTGGTAGCTCGATGTCTCGCTCCCACCCGGCTCGTACACCAGCGCCACCCCCTCCAGCTTCCCATCGATCGTGTCGCTCGCTTTCTGGTACACTTCGATCTCTGCCTGGTTATCCGGACGCGTCCGCCAACGTAACGTAAGACCCTCTCCAGAGGGCGCTGGAGCTTCGGTCATGGCGGGCGCTTCAGTCGCTGCTGGTGCTTCGGGTTCCACGGGTGCTGGGGTAGCTTGCTGTCCGCAAGCGCTCAAAAGAAACGCAATGATCAGCAATAACCCAAGGACGATTTGCAAATTTTTTCTTATCATGAGAGGTTCCTCCTCAAAAAGATGATCGTCTTATCTCTGATTCTTTGCCAGTAATTGGGAAAAGCGAAGGGAAGTTGATTCTTATAAGCCTCCTTAGTCTAAATTAATCTACTTGTCGACTGCCGGACGATCAGCCTGGGCTCGATATGCATGGGCTGACAGGCTACCTCAGGCTGCTCAATCGCATCGATCAGGGTGCATGCAGCCACGCGCCCCATGCGATATGTGTCTTGCAAGATCGTGGTCAGGGGAGGATCGAAGTAAGTAGCCAGGGGCATATCGTCAACACCGATCACAGATACATCCTGTGGGACAAGTTTTCCACCGTCACGCAAGGCACGGATTGCCCCAACCGCCCTGCGATCGTTCTGCGCGAAGACGGCACTGAATTTAACCCCCGTGCTCAGGAAATGCTGGATCGCCTGGTAACCGGAAGTGGCAGACCAATCGCCTTCCAAGATCAATGAACTGTCACAGGGAATACCCAACTTGTGTAAAGCAGCCTGGTAACCATTCAAACGGTTCTGGCTGGAGTCTTCTATCATCGGCCCGGTAATATGGGCTATCTGCGAATGATTTAGCTGGATCAAGTGTTCCGTTGCGATGTAACCCGCCTTCTCATCATCCAGAGTCACGGAAGCAAACCGGTCCAATCTTGGATCTGCTCCGACGAAGACTGTCGAGACGTATTTGGGTAGCAGGGTCTGGTGTGGCTCAACATTCGGAGTAATTACCAGCAGACCCTCCGTACGTTGACTGGCGAGGAGCTGGTTCACCAGGTTGGCAAAGGATTTCTCGTCCGGAGCGGAAGCAGTGAGCAGGAAATAACCTTTTTGGCGAGCTTCTGACTCTGCTCCTTCGATGATGCTGGCAAAAGTGAAATCTGTCAGGTTGGGGGAAAGGCAAGCCAGGGTAAAGGTCCGTCCCTGGGCCATCGAGCGGGCGATGGCGTTAGGCTGGTAGCCCAGCTCTGCAATGGCATTTTCAACACGCAGGCGGGTATCGTCTGAAACCCGCTCGTGCCCGTTAATCACGCGCGAAACCGTCTGGTGGGAAACTC
Source organism: Anaerolineae bacterium (assembly GCA_041301185.1). GTDB lineage: Bacteria > Chloroflexota > Anaerolineae > Anaerolineales > UBA4823 > JAQBDA01. The sequence goes on along the minus strand of JBFYSV010000338.1, from coordinate 6,927 downwards.
CCGCCCGTGCAGCAACATCACGGATAGTGGCACGAGATCGAGACGGCAAGGCAATCAAAAGAGAAAAACGGGCAACAGGCTGCTATGTTACCGGTCACGTGACCGGTAACATCATTGTATAAAAATAATTGGCGTTTGTCAAGTATTTTTTTCGGGTTTTTTTGAGTGATTACCCAGGATTGTGAGCCGCCTGCTCCCTGCGGGATGACATATATCACCTCCGACAGGTGACAAAAGACAGATGAAATCGACTGCCTGGCAGTGCTACTATATTGATAATACAACTGCATAAGCCGGAGTAATCCCAAATACTGACTGGCGTAATCTAGTATTTTAGCTAGAGAAGTTGCAACTACCAGCTTAACATGCCAGCAAGCCTAGCAGATTAGCTAGAGATTGGATTACTCCGGCGTTTTTTATTCCATTTCCTGTGGCCCTTCTCCCAGGTAACCCATCTCTGCCAGGATCGCCAGCACTTTCTCCCAGGCACCGGCTTTAACCACTACGGCGGTTGGTCCGAGCGGCTCCCCTAAAAAGCGGGCGGCTCGCGAGGTGCGCAACATTTGCAGCATATCTGGGTTGCGCAGGCGCAGCACCAGCAGGTGTTCCAGATGGGCCTCGGTGCCGTTTTCTTGCCAGCGGGTCAACGCTTTTTCCAGGCTGGGAGGCACGGTCAGAGCGTAGCGCCGTAATAAGGTCAGCAGGTGCAGTACCCGCAACCCCTGTCCCCGGGCGCGTTCCAGCGAAGCCGGGGTGAGCCGGTAGAGGTACGCTTCGGCGTTCTCGCGCTCCCAATCGCTGAAGCGGGCGAGCTGGTAGCGGGCGGCGCGCGGCGCCCGGCGCGGCACGCGAATGCGGGCGTCCGAGCTGATCAAGAAGCTCTCATCCTCTTTATCCGGAATTTCTGGCGGGGCGCCGTTCAAGAGCGCCTCCGCCCAGGCCGATAGGCGAAAAGCCTGTGGTGCCGCGTCCGGGGCAGGCGCAGCCAGATCCACGATCCCCAGCCAGTGCAAAGGTCCCAGGATCATAAACCGGATCAGGGCACCATCCACATCTTCCCAGTGCTCGAAACCCCGCAAGTATTTGCCAGTAGCCCGGCTGCGAATGTACCACGAATCGTAATCTCCCGCCGGGCGCTGAAAATCGGGGTGTTTCTTGTGAATATCGCTGATAAAAGCTTTCAGGTTCCACCAGGTATCAGCCGGCACGGCAGCCAGAAAATCCAGGATTGCGTAGCGCGTTCGCAACGGGTCATTTTGCCACTCTCCCTCAAAGACCAGGTCGGGAATGAGGCGCAGCTCGTTATAGCCGGTGCTGTGCGACCAACCGCGCACCAAATGCGCCAGCGCCTTGCCCCGGGGTAACTCAAGGAAATGGCGGGTGGCCTCTGGGAGAGGCATAGCACTGGCATCCAATAGCCCAGCTGCGCCCAGCAACCCCGCCAGCGAGGCTGCAGTCAGCGGGTAGGCGCTTAGCACTCCGGCAGGCTGCCAGGCCGTTGTAAGCTGAGCCAGCTTTTCGTCCGGGAAACCCAGGCGCAGGCCAGCCAGCAGCGTGCAGGCATGGTCGAGGATATGATCGCTGACCGGAATGATAACCGCTCGCTCGCCAGCTTTTGCTGCTCGTCCCAGCTTTGTCCCCGGAGGGTTTTGGGGCACAGGCAACAGGGCTTGGAACTCAACCGGCAGGCAGGCGTATTCCTGCGGTCCCTCGGGGGCATCCAGGAAAGCGCGGCCTACCAGAGCCCGGTACCACAGGATCTCCGTTGCTGAGACCGGGTTGAGATGAGGGCGCTCCCGGTCCCGGCGTCCTGGGCCCATCTCGCGCAGCTCGCCATGCCGCCGCGTGAACAGCGACCAGGACAGCCTGCCATCATTGCGCAGCAGATCATCCAGGGCGGCGCGCGCCTCATCCGACAGGCTGGCAACCATCGCCGCCAGCCGTCCAGGCTCTTGTAAAGTGGTGACAATCTGCTGCAAAGCAGCCCGGATGTCCGCCGCCTCCAAATGCACCCCCCACAAATCGGCGACGATCTGCAGATATGCCATATCCTGGCTGTGCAAACTCTGGTTGAGATCAAGCATAGGTTTCTTGCATAACTGCGTGCACCGTTACCAGTAGTTCCTGAGCCCAGCACCATCCTCAGGAAACCAGTTCCACTGCTCCGGGGATTATTTCTACCCTCAGCTGCCGGATGTCCATGCCAAAGCCGGCAAAAATCTCTCCATCAACATGGATGACCAACGGCGATTCGGATTGTAGCTCCATCTGGGTGAGCTTGCCCATGCGCACTTGTGGGAAACGCCCGTGTGTACCCTTCATGACCTCCGGCAGCAAGCGCAGCATCATGGGGCGCGAGACCTTTCCAATGCAGGCATAGTCCAGGATACCATCATCCGGACGCGCTTGCGGAGCTACCTGGAAACCGCCGCCTTCCCGGCTGCCGTTGCACAACACCAGCATCACCAGCTTATCACTCCAGCTTTCCTGGTCCGTGGTGATGTGCATTTGCGGGGCGTCATGGTTTAAGAGTATCGTCTGCAAGACCGCCAAAAAATACACCATAAATCCCCGAAAATAAGTGAACCGCCGCGAGTGAATGGTCGTTGTGGCATCAAACCCGATTCCCAGGACGTTGTTCCAGTATTCAACCCGCCCGCTGCCGTCCACCAGCCTGCCAACATCAATAAAATGCGGCTGGCCCGTAAAAATTGCCTGTAATGCACTGACGGGTTGCGGGTTCACGCCTACCGAGTAGGCAAAATCGTTTCCGGAGCCCATCGGCACGATCCCCAAGCGCGGTCGATGCTCGGCAGGCACCTGCATCAATCCATTAATTACCTCGTGGACGGTGCCATCGCCACCGACCGAGATGACCATCTGGTAACCTTCTTCCGCAGCCTGGCGGGCCAGCTCGATGGCATGAGACGGGTAGACAGTTCCGCTCCAGTCAGCGCCGCCAAACTGGTCGACAATCGGGCGAAGATCTGCCGCCTGGCGCCAGGCACGACCCAGGTCGGCGTTGGGATTGAGGATCATTTTGACTTTGTGCTTGGGCATTTAGTCATCCAATAATGGGATTTGCTTACCAACAAGATAAACACCGATTCTCAGGATTAGTAGCGCGGCTTCAACTCCGCCACCGGCAAATAGGTTTGCCCTTCATCAGGATGGCCCAGGATCGTCACCTGCTCCGGGTGATTGGCTGCCAGGCAGGCGGTGTAGGCTGCCACCAGGGCATCCAGCTCGCCGGGCGCGCAAATATCTTCCAGGGGCAGGATGCCCTTCAACAACCGATGGCGGGTGATCTCCTCAAAAAAGCGTAGAGGGTCGGAGAGGTTGATCTTCTGCTCGTAGAGGATTAGCTGGCGCTGGATGCGGCCCTCCAGTGTTTGCTTGGGGAATGGCGGTTGGCCCAGCAGGGTAGTGAAGCAGGCATGCGGGTAGACTTCAAGAAACTGGTGGTGCGCTTCAGGTGCAGGAAAACTATGATACCCCAGCCCCTCCAGCCGCCGGTAGAGCTGAAATCCCATTTGCATCCAGTTTGGACAATTCTTCTCCTGGGCAGGTGTGCGCGGAGAGCTGATGTTGTGCTGGCGAAGCTGGTATTCGCTCAGACGGAAATTAACCCAGCGCCCGGGGCGAGGCGGCGGAATTAGCTTGTCGCGCACCTCAGCTTTTTCCATCAAACCCTGGTTCGGCTGGCGGGGAGCGCACACAGCCACCAGCGCCTGCTGCTGCCCGGCAACAAAAGCCAGCACGTCATTCATTTCGCCCTGCCCCAAAGCAAGTAGCTGCAGGTTGCCGTTCAGGGCAGCGTAGACAAATGGGCGCTGCCCTGCGGTGGGATCAATTCCGATGAAGGCGGTGTCAGTAAAGAAGGTCATTGCTGGTAGATGCCATACATTTGATCTGGTGATAATATCTCTGGGAAGCGAGAGCGCAATGCCAGCCGGGCGGTATAGCAGAAATGGCAGGCATCCGCATAGCCGTCTGCGTGGGGTAGCTGGTAGCGGGTTGCCAGCTCGGCCGGACCGCCCGCCAACAACGGGCCGGCGATCGGGTGCTGGTCTGGGTCATAATGCTGGCAGATTTCCGCCAGCGACAGGCAGTGGATATTGCCGAGGGTAATTCCCTGGCAGATATGGATATTCCCCAAGGGGTCCAGGTGCACCCTGCCCAGATCACGCAGATCTTCATGCGGGCATTCGTGGAACTCGTCCCACGCACGTATGGGGGCATCCGGTGCCAGCTTAATCGCAGCCCGGCCGCGGTACTGGACAGCCGATTCGCCGGGAGGCAGCTTACCTCGCTCGCCTCTGGACTCCCCCTCCGGCCGGGCGATGCTGATCACCCCAATCGGGATGCTCAAGACGTTAGCAGCAGCGCAAGCGTTCTGCGCCTGCAGGCTGAGCTTCTCGCTGTAATGAAACAGGTCGCTGCTCACCGAGAGATCACCCAGCCAGGGAGCCAGAGGGCGCAGCCACTCCTCGGCATCTTCTACGCTGGTAGCCCAGTATGCATTGCTGACCAGACCCACCTTGAAACCGGCGCTGCCGGCCATTTCAACTGCCTTGATCAGCGTGGCATAGTACAGGAAAGGCTCACCGCCTTCGAAGTAGATCCATTCGATTCCCCCCACCTCGCTTGCCTGTTGCAAGATCAGGCGAATGTCTGCCAGGGTCAGCGTGCCAGTCTGCCAGGGACTGCCCCAGGTGAAGCAATGGTCGCATTCAAATGTACACTGGTAAGTCAATAGCAGGTGCAATCCAGAGAGCTCCATGTTCACCTCCTCAGCAACACACCTTCAGTTTAGCCGAAAAAAGCCGCAAATGCAACAAAAAACCGGATTTCTGTCATGCGAGGAAACATACACCTTTCTTTTGACGAGAGCGCCTGCCTCGGCTATACTATTAACTACTCGAAAGAACATAGTTCGTACCAGATTCGGGCCACCGCCCGTAGATATTCGATCCAATCAATTAAAAGGAGCACCGCATGTCAGAAACCTTCAAGTTAACTTACGCAACGATGTTCAACCCCCCAGAGGAGCTGCACACTCGCTTTGACCAGGCACTGGTAGAAGCCAAAGCCAACCTTGGCAAAGAATACGGGATGATCATCGATGGCAAGGAGCGCTTTGCCGACGATAAGTTTCAAGATCGCTCGCCTGCCAATACGGATGTTGTGCTGGGTGTCTTCCAAAAAGGCACCGCCCGGGATGCAGAAGATGCCATGAACGCAGCCCGCAAAGCCTTCCCTAAGTGGAGCGGGATGAAGTGGCAGGATCGCGTGACCTTGATGCGCAAAGCAGCCGATTTGATCGACGAGCGCATCTACAACATCGCGGCAGTCATGGCGATGGAGGTGGGCAAGAACCGCATGGAAGCCCTGGGAGATGTGGCTGAAACCGCCGATTTAATCCGCTACGCCTGCTACCAGATGGAGAAAAACAAGGGATACATAGTCAAGATGGGGCGCGACCCGCTGGTGGGTTACCAATCCACCAATGTCTCTGTCCTGCGCCCGTACGGCGTCTGGTTGGTGATCAGCCCGTTCAATTTCCCCGGCGCCCTCACCGGCGGTCCCTCCGGCTCTGCTCTGGTGAGCGGCAACACGCTGGTCATGAAACCCGCCACGGATACCCCCTTCACCGTGCGCCTGCTGGCAGAGTGCTTGCGGGATGCCGGTCTGCCGGACGGCGTGTTTAATTATGTGACCGGTCCGGGCAGCACCTTGGGGCAGGCATTAATCGAAAGCAACCAGGTGGATGGGATTACCTTTACCGGATCATTCGACGTGGGCATGAAAATCTTCCGCGATTTCGCTCAGCATAATTATGTGCGCCCGATCATCCTAGAGCTGGGCGGCAAGAATCCGGCGATCGTCACCCGCCGCGCCGATCTGGAGCGGGCTGCCATCGGCATCGTGCGCTCGGCGTTCGGCTTGCAAGGCCAGAAGTGCTCAGCCTGCTCGCGGGTTTATATTGAAGCACCCGTCTACGATGAGCTGGTTTCCAGGCTGGTCGACCTGACCAACAAGCTGGCTATCGGTGACCCCACCGACCGCAAAGTGTACAACGGTCCGGTAGTGAACAAAAGTTCCTGCCAGGATTACCAGGATTTCTGCGAAGAGCTTTCCCAATCCGGCACGATCTTGACCGGCGGGAAGGTGCGCACCGACGGCGAATATGCCAAAGGCTACTTCTGCCCGCCCACCCTGGTGGCTGACCTGCCGCTGGATCACCGCCTGTGGAAACACGAGATGTTCCTGCCCATCACCACCCTTGCCAAGATCAAGAACCTGGACGAAGCCATGCGGATGGCTAACGACGTCAACTACGGCCTGACCGCCGGTTTTTACGGCTCAAAGAAGCAGGCCAAGTGGTTCTTCGAAAATATCCAGGCTGGCGTGACTTACGCCAATCGCCCGCAAGGTGCCACCACCGGGGCATGGCCAGGATTCCAGCCGTTTGGCGGCTGGAAAGGCTCTGGATCGAGCGGTAAGAACGCGGGCGGGCACTACTACCTGCCGTTGTACATGCACGAGCAGATCCAGACGACAATCGAATAAGCTGCTTGTACTGGTTGCCAGGCATACCAGCTTACCCATTGCATAGCATGCAGGATCGGCGAGAGCATCATTCGCCGATCCTGCAGATAAAAAAATATCCTTTATGACGATCGTCGCGCGGATAGGTCAGTTCTTTTTCTTCCTGGGCTTTCTGGCCTTGATTATTTTCTTTGCGACCAACCAGGTTGATATGCCCAATTATTTTTTTCTATGCACTGGCACCGTGCTATTCTTCATTGGGGTATATTTGATGTGGACCTACCGCAACCCGCCCAAGCCTAGCGAACGATTCTCAACATGGCGCAAGATGGGCGAAAGCAGGACCAAAAAGCGGGATAGCTTGGAAGAAAAGAA
>JBFYSV010000337.1:0-5208 GCA_041301185.1 Anaerolineae bacterium | reverse complement strand
GCCTTCTCGAAGGCGCGATTGCACTGCGGGTTTTGTTCAAGCTGATCGCGGTCAATGCGGCCAATCCATTCGCAGCGCTCCTTTACAACGTGACCGACCTTTTCGTGGCTCCCTTTGCAAGTTTGATTGGAGCCCCGGCAGCCGGCGGCATGGTGTTGGAAATTTCTTCCATCATTGCAATGTTCGTGTACCTACTGATCGCTTGGGCTCTTGAACGGATTGTGTATGTGCTTTTCTACCGCCCGCGCGGGCCTGTGAGCGTCAGGCAGACGATTGTCGCTGACCATACATTTACGCAAGCACCTTTGGGTGTTAGCCAAACGACGACTGATCGCTCAACAACCCAAGCACCAATAGGCGCAAGTCAAACGACCGTCACCGAACGTACGAATACGAACACCGGGTTCCCTTTAACCGTGGGATAGGCACATATCCTTCGGTCAACTGTGCCACCCGGTCAACCGACCAGGTGGCTTCACGGAGATCTGTCCCATCCAAAAAACACCACCAGGAAGTAGGACTGCAGAGGGTGCTGCATTAGATAGGTAATAATGGCAGAATTATTCTTAACAAAAAAACACCCTATGCGGGTCAAGCTGATTTTTAATCCCGGTTCGGGAGCAACTGGTGAGTCGCCTATGCAGCTTATGGATGTGATCAGTGCGATGCAGGCATGGAAACTCGTACCGGAAGCGTTTCTAGTCGAACCAGGCTGCGATCTGCCAGCAGTGGTTCACAACGCCCTCGAGGATGGAATCCGCATGTTCGTCGTATGTGGGGGTGATGGCACCATTGACGTTATTGCTGGAACACTTGCTGGCAAGAAAGCCACCCTGGGGATTATTCCCACCGGCACTCAGAACAACGTAGCCCTCAGCCTGGGTATTCCAGCGGATATCCCGGCTGCCATCGCTCTTCTCCGAACAGGCCGGTCCATCAAAGTAGATATGGGCCTGGCTGTTTGCGGCGAGATAAAGCGGTCCTTTCTGGAAGTTTGCACAGTGGGGCTGCTTTCGGCCCTTTTCCCGGCGGCTGACGCTATCCAGCACGGAAATCTGGCACGGGTCGGCGATTTCCTGGCAACGCTGGTGGCTTCCCCGGCGGCTGAGATGCACCTGATTTTGGACAATAAGCAGGAGATCCTCACTCAGTGCCATGTGGTGCTGGTCTCCAATATGCCTTACATCGGCCCGCATTACAAGGTCGGCAACTCAGCCTCGATGAATGACGGCTTGCTGGATGTCCTGATCTTCGCCGAGCTGTCCAAGATGGATCTTCTGGGCAACATTGTTGGGTTAGCCAGGGGTGGAGCGGAAGACGAACGCATCCAACACTATCACGTGCGCAGGGTGGAGGTCCACACCAACCCGGCTTTGCCGGTCATGGCGGATGGGTTGGCGTCGGGAGTAGGGTCGCTGCTCATCAGCGTGCAGCCGAAAGCTCTGACAGTCATAATTGCTGAGCCTGCGCTAGCGGTCTTAATTGCCCGAGGCCCTATCCTTGAGGAGCCATCCGGTGGACCCGCATAAGGAAAATAGATTGTCTGAAGAGATCGTACCCGGTGCCAGGGGTTGCCTGAGCGTTGCGCTGAGGGAGTGCCGCCCAGTTGCCTGGTTGGTGTTCCTCATAGCCAGCCTGGTTCTATTCCTTGCATGGATGCCTTTCCAGATGAGGATGATTATTTGGCAAGCCCTGGTGGCTCGGGGAATCTTGTCGAGCATGCTGCTGATATTCACTATCCTGGCAGTCTCGCTGGTGTGGTCTGCCGGCCAGCGCGTGGACGTCTGGGCTTTTTTGTTCTTTAACCTGCGTGGGCCGCGACCACTTTGGCTGGACAGAACAATGTTGGGTTTCACTCAGCTCGGCAACGGCATTACTGCCCTGGCAATTGGACTGGTTTTGTTTTTGTTAGGCAATCGTCTGCTGGCGTACGAACTCATTCTGGGGACTATCACGTTATGGATCGTGGTGGAGCTGGTGAAAGCAGTTGTGCGACGGTCACGGCCTTTTATCCGGTTAACCCAGGCGCGCATCGTCGGTTCCAAAGCCGGCGGGCGATCTTTCCCGAGCGGACATACCAGCCAGGCCTTCTTCATGGCGGTATTGATGGCCGGGAATTTCCACGCCAACGCTTGGGTGGTTTTCCTGCTGTACAGTGTCGCCCTGCTTGTAAGCATTACACGCATGTATGTGGGGGCGCACTACCCGCGGGACGTGCTGGCGGGGACTATCCTGGGCAGCGCCTGGGGACTTCTGGTAGTACTTGTCGACGGTTATGTGATGAACAGGATTGGGTAAACTACCTTGAACCGCAAGCAACAGCCTTCTTATCTTGATCTCCCCCAACTGGTGTAGCCAAAGTTCCCCTGGCCAGTGGATGTGACCGGGAGGTGTTTGTTCTAGAATGAATTTGAGGCAGTGTTCTGGATAATATCCCTGGCTCATCCAGTCCGGGATTGGTTGTCAGGAGAAGAAGTGGTTTGGGAACCAGGCCTCTAAGCTGCCCGGAGCGCCGGTATGAACAGCAGGGGTAGCTTATCCGAAGGATTGAAAGGACCACACCATGAATAAGGATATTTTCGAAAATAAATCAAAAAAGACGGGATTAAACTAAAGCAAAACGAAGGGGTGTTTGTCTCATGCAGCTGAGCCGGCCTAATCAAGAGGAAATTAAAGATCATACAGAAGACAATCCAGCTTTGTCCAAGATCATTGAGCGAAACATACGCACCGTTATCAATCTTCGCCTGAAGGCCGCACGTGAGCAAAGCTTGCAAGACCGTATCGCAGATGCCTTCACCTCATTTTCGGGACGGATGGTCTTTGTTTATGTGCATGTTGTGTGGTTTAGCGTTTGGATCCTTCTAAACACCGGACGTTTGGGCGTAAACCCTTTCGATCCATTCCCATACGGGCTCTTGACCATGATCGTGTCGCTGGAAGCTATTATCCTATCGACATTTGTGCTCATCAGCCAGAACCGGCAGAGCAAAGAATCCGAAAATCGGGCGGACTTGGATTTGCACATCGGTCTGCTGACCGAACATGAGTTGACTCGGGTGTTGCAAATGCTCGATGCCATTCAAGAGAAAATGGGCATCGAAGACCATGAGGAAAGCGAACTTGCCGACCTAGAAATGGAAACCAAGCCTGAAGATGTGCTGGCTGAAATCGCGCGCCTTCAACAGCGTGCGCAAGGGAAAAAACACATTAACAGTAAGACTTTAAAGCAGGCTGAGACATTCTCGCCCGAAGCTTAAATCTATTTTGATCTCCCCCAACTGGTGTAGTTATAGTTCACCCGGCAGGTGGATGTGACTATGATGCGTTTGTTATAGAATGAATTTACAGAAGTACGGCTACACCCTCCAGCGCGCCGAATAGGAATTCTACCGGCGTCTAATAGAAGCGAGAATGAAAGGAATGTAAGATGCTTTGGATAATTGCAGTGGTTTTGATTGTTTTGTGGCTCTTAGGACTTTTAGGGAATATAGGCGGCAATCTCGTTCATGTGCTGCTCGTAATAGCCTTGATCGTGATCGTGTTTAATTTTCTGCAAACCCGGCGTTCAGCCTAACGTTAACCTGCCTGTTCCGGATCAGCTTTGTGAGATTTGTGGGTAATCCAGGGTCTGGTGCCTTGGTCCTGGAACTTACTTTTGTGTCATCTCAAAAGTGTTCAGTACCCGAATGGTAAGGACGCTAATAAGCTTGGATAGATAATTCAAGTAGGAGGAGTTTTGTGAATACTACATATATTATTATCACCGTTGTTCTGGTATTGGTGATAATCGGCGCCGTATTAGGTCTAGTTTTTGCTCGCCGTAGACGTTCTGAGCAGCTCCATGATAAGTTCGGACCTGAGTATGATCACACTGTGCAGACGATGGGTGATGAGAAGAAAGCACAAACAGAGCTGAATGAACGGCAAAAGCATGTTGAGGCTTTGGATATTCGTCCACTTTCTGTTAGCGAGCGCGAGCGTTATCTGGCCGATTGGACAGCAGTCCAATCCAAATTTGTCGACGATCCGGGACAGGCGATTGTAGATGCCGACCGCCTGATCGTAGAAGTCATGCAGCTTCGTGCCTATCCAGTATCTGATTTTGAACAGCGGGCGGCTGATCTCTCGGTCAATTATCCCGATTTGGTGAGTAATTACCGCGCCGCGCGAGAGATCGCCATCAAAAACAAGCAAAACCTGGCAGATACTGAAGAATTAAGGCAGGCAATGGTTTATTACAAATCTCTGTTCGGAGAACTTCTCGGAACAGAGGCAATCGTTGTATAGGAGAAATAGAAATGAATGAACAGTTTAATACCCCAGATATTTTAGAGAGAACCGATCAGGACATGAACAACCCGGCAGTAAATTCGGATCCTTTTGCTGGAAAAATCCCGGTGGATGCGGCTCTTGTCCACGAGACGCCGATGGGTGGGACCGTTGCAGTAGGCACTCCGATGGATGAGACAATTGTCCACGAGGTTCCTATAGGTGAAACGATTACCCACGAAGCCCCTATTGACATAAATGCAGGATCATCGGCAGCCCTGCTTAACCGTGATGAATCAGAGCATTTTCGCACGCGCTGGAATGAGATCCAGGGCAAGTTTGTGGATGAACCGCGCGCTGCTGTCCAACAGGCAGATACGCTGGTGTCTGAGGTGGTCGAGAAAATCACCCAGATGTTTGCCAACGAACGTAGCTCGCTGGAGAGCCAGTGGAATCAGGGCAATGATGTCTCTACTGAAGATCTCCGCAAAGCCTTGCAGCGCTACCGCTCCTTCTTCAACCGCCTGGTGGTTTGAAAGTAGACGAAGAGATAAACAAAGGTCGATCAAAAATTCGGCATTGCAGAGCGACCTGACTCTCATTACCAAGGGGCCAGGTCGTGCTGTGCGCATGAAATTCAAGATGACTGTGCGAAAAAAGGAGAATTCTTATGAAGAAATGTAAAGAAGTGATGACGAAAAACCCCGTTTGCTGCCGGCCAGATGACATGGTGGTAAAAGTGGCGCAATTGATGCAGAGCGAGAACATCGGTTCGATCCCTGTTATTGAAAACGAGCAAACCCAAAAGTTGGTCGGTATCGTAACCGATCGTGACCTGGCTTTGAAGATAGTAGCCAAAGGGCAGGATGCCAAATCCACGAAAGTGGAGGCGGTGATGACGCGCCAGATAGTGACCTGCCGGACTGGGGATGACTT
>JBFYSV010000336.1:0-20195 GCA_041301185.1 Anaerolineae bacterium | reverse complement strand
TTGAAAACTACGCCCTGGTGCTGGAGCGAGAGCAGGAATTGAAGCTTTATATCCGGAAAGACCTGCTCCGCTGATCCCGGCTCAAGGGCTTACCTGCACCACTTGATTGCCGCGAAGGTATACGCGCACCACACGTGGGAGCAACGCGGTCGTGACCTCGTAATTAATCGTCCCCGCCCAGGCTGCAACCTGCTCAGCCGAGATGGCAGCCTGTGCCTGCCTGCCGATAATTACCACTTCATCGTCTTGCCGCACTCCAGGGATCGAGCTGACATCAACCACAAACTGGTCCATACAGATCCGCCCGATGATCGGGGCTGGCTGGCCGCGAATAAGCACTGCACCCCGGTTGGAAAGCGCCCGGTGGTAACCATCCCCGTAGCCAACCTGAATCAGAGCAGCCAGGGTGGGCTTTTGGGTTACATAGGTTCGCCCATAGCTGACCCCCGTGCCGGTAGGCAAATCTCGAACACGGCTGACTGTGCTTTTCAGGGTGAGGGCCGGCTTGAGATCGAATACAGGCGACCGCTCATCCGAAGGATGCATCCCGTATAACGCGAGACCCGGACGCACAGCGTTAAAGTAAGCTTCTGGCAGGTACAGCGTTGCCGCGCTGTTGGCAGCATGCACCAGCGGAACCTCGAACCCTGCCTGGCGCACGTCCCGGACCATCTGCTTGAACAGTCTAAGCTGCTGGCGCACATAGGTCTGGTCAGCCCAGTCTGCGGTAGCAAAATGGGTGAACAAACCCTGTAAGGAAACCCCAGGCAACTGTTCCAGGGCGCTGAGGAAATCCAATACTTCACCCGGCATCAGCCCATAACGCCCCATGCCGCTATCGACCTTGACATGCACGGGCAGGGTAATACCCGTCGCGCTGGCGTAAGCAGATAGTGCCTGGGCAAACTCGATTGTGATCAGGCTGGGGGTGAGATTATAATCCACCACCAGCCGCGCCCCGTCTGGCGGCGTATAGCCCATAACCAGGATCGGCGCTTGAATACCTGCCTGGCGCAGCTCTACGCCCTCGGTTGCGCGGTGTACCGCCAACCGCGCTGCGCCTGATTCCAGGGCAACCCGCGCTACCGGCACAGCCCCATGACCATAGGCATTTGCCTTGACCACGGCGATGATCTCAACCGCCTGCCCTACATGGCACTGGAGAGCGCGCAAATTATCGGCAACCGCATCCAGCTCGATCTCAGCCCAGGTGACGACGCCCTCCAGCAGACCTTGATCCACGGTTATCTGTCACCCCCCCAGATAGGCTTCTCGCACGCGAGGATCTCCCAGGAGTTGATTCCCGGATCCGGTGAGAGTGATTGTGCCTGTTTCCAGGACATAGCCCCGCGAAGCCACCCGCAATGCCATATTGGCATTCTGCTCCACCAGAAGGATGGTTGTGCCGCTGCGGTTGATCTCTATCAAAACCTTGAATATGTCTCGGACCAGGACTGGCGCCAGCCCCATCGAGGGTTCATCTAAGAGCAAGATCTTGCCCCGGCTCATCAGCGCCCGACCCACTGCCAGCATCTGCTGCTCGCCTCCCGAGAGGGTTCCGCTCAGCTGGGTCAAGCGCTCTTTCAAACGCGGGAAAATCTCGTAGACACGCTCGAAGTCACGGATCACCTCGACCTTATCCTTACGCTGCCAGGTAGCCAGCTTCATGTTCTCACGCACCGTCAGATTGCCAAAGATGCCCCGCCCTTCTGGTACCTGGGCGATTCCCATACCAACGATGCGATCAGCAGGGATGCCGCTCAGGTCACGACCCTGGTAGCTGATCACTCCCTGATAGGGCACGATCCCTGAAATCCCGCGCAGCGTGGATGATTTTCCTGCACCATTGGCTCCAATTAATGAGACGATCTCTCCCTCGTACACCTCGAACGAAATCCCCCGGACTGCACGAATATTGCCATAAGAGATGGTCAGATTTTGAACGCTCAGCAAGGCGGTATCAGCCCGGTTCATTCCTCCACTCCTTCGCCCAGGTAAGCCTCCAACACCTTGGGATTGCTCTGGATCTCGGTGGGTATTCCTTCGGCAATGGTAGCGCCAAAATCAAGCACCTTGAGCCGCTCGCAAATACCCATCACCAGGCGCATCTGGTGCTCGATGAGGAGAATCGTCAGATCAAACTCAGTGCGGATCCATTGGATGAAATCCATTAGCTGATTGATCTCATTGGCGTTAATTCCCGCAGCCGGCTCGTCCAGCAGCAGTAGTTTGGGTTTGGTAGCCATAGCGCGAGCGATCTCCAGGCGGCGCTGCAAGCCATAAGGCAGGTTGCGGGCAAGCTCTTCGGCATAGCCATCAATCTTGAACGATTCCAGAAGATCCATGGCGTAGTCGATAATACGCATCTCTTCACGCTGGAACCGCCCTATGTGGAGCATGGCTTCAAGCGGATTGTAGCCCACTTGATGATAAGCGGCAATGCGGACATTGTTTAATACCGTTAAGTCATTGAACAGGCGAATCGATTGAAAGGTGCGGGCAATACCCAAATCGGTGATCTGATTCGGACGCTTCCCGACCAGCTCGTTGCCATCCAGGCGGATACTACCGTGCGTGGGGCGGTAGACGCCTGTGATCAGGTTAAAGACGGTAGTTTTTCCCGCTCCATTCGGACCGATGATGCCTACCAGCTCGCCTGCAGCCAGGTCCAGGTTGAAATCGGATACGGCGCACAGCCCGCCGAAATAATGGGTGACCTTATCAACTTGTAGGAGCGACATCGGTCACCTCCTTAGCTTTGCGCCAGCGGCTGATCGCCAGCAACTCATAGCCAGGGATAAACCAGCGTAGTTCGCGCAGGCCCATAATGCCCCGCGGCCGGTAAAGCATCAAAAATACCAGCATCAACGGCATCAGAACAAAACGCCAGACCTGGAGCGGGCGGAGCACTTCTAACAGTACCGTGTAGATGGTAGCTCCAAGCACGGAACCAGCGATTGATCCGATGCCGCCCAGGTAGACCATAATCAGGAAATCGGTTGATTTGATGATATCGAAGACCCTCGGGCTGATGAACTGTAGCAGGTGGGCAAACAATGCCCCGCCTACCCCGGCGAAGAACGAAGATACCAAAAAGATCAATACCTTTGTCTGGCGAGTATTGACGCTCATCAAGTCGCTGGCAATTTCATCCTCGCGGATAGAAAGCACCCCGCGCCCATAATTTGAATAGATAAAATTGCGCATCACCCACAGCGCAAAAACGGTCCAAAAGAAAACCCATGGCATGGTTGTCAATTTATCAATGCCAGGGATGCCCCGCGGCCCACCGATGGCTTCGATGTTCTCAATGACCGATTTTACAATCATATTAAACGCCAGGGTAACGATTGCCAGATAGTCGCCGCGCGTGCGGAAGGATGGGATCGATACAATCAAGCCAGCCAGGGCGGCCCCGATCCCCGCCAGAATGACTGTCAGCGGGAACAACCACACCACTAGATTTTCTGGCCAGACGTTCATGGTCAGCAAAGCGCTGATATACGCTCCTACTGCCATAAACCCGGCATGACCCACCGAGAACTCCCCCATGTAACCGTTGATCAGGTTCAGGCTGGCGGTCATGATGATATTGATGCCCACATACATCAGGATGAGCTGAACATATGGGTTGATCAGATTGAAGCGAGGAACGAGAAATGAGAGCGCAAAACCGACCAGCAACAAGATGGGTAGGACCTTGCGGTTGTTCATTAGCGCGTCCCAGCGCGCCTTCCATGTGTTAAACCTGCCTGGTTTTTGATTTGTTTGTGCAGACATGGCTCACACCTTCTGGGATGTAGGTCGTCCGAGGATTCCGTACGGACGGAAGATCAGCAAGACCAGTAGCAGGGTAAAAGCGACAAAATCGCGGTAGGTGGAGGGCAGGTAAGCAGCCACCATAATCTCTACTCCCCCCAGGATAAAACCACCGATCATGGCGCCGCGCACGTTGCCGATGCCTCCTACCACCGCAGAGATGAACGCCTTCCAACCGATCAGGATGCCCATGTAGGGGTCAATCACCGGGAAAGCCTGGCTATACATCACCCCTGCCGCAGCACCCAGGCTGGTGCCGATCAGAAAGGTGAATGAGATCACCATATTGATCGGAACCCCCATTAAGGGCACAATAGATTTGTCCCAGGAGACAGCCCGCATAGCCATCCCGACCATTGTGCGCCGGACAATAAAATCCAGCAAAAGCATCAGCCCAACAGAGAGCAGGATGATAATGATCTGCAAAGATGAGATCGTCACCCCGCCGATCGTCCAGGTGATGTTGGGGAGAAGCTCAGGCACATGTTGCGGATAAGGGTAAAACACCAGGGTTAGATTTTCCAGGAAGATGCCCACTCCCAGGGCGGTGATCACGGCTGAGACGCGCGGCGCATCGCGCAATGGCTTGTAAGCGACACGCTCGATGCCCACACCCAGCAACCCCACCCCAATCATTGACAGCAACAAGGTGGGGACAAAAGGCAGCTTCAGGTAGGTGGCGATCATGAAGGAAAAGAAAGCACCCACCATGAACAGATCGCCGTGAGCAAAGTTGATCATCCTCAGGATGCCATAGACCATGGTATAGCCCAGGGCAATCAGGGCGTAGATACTGCCTAATTGCAGGGCATTTAGCGCTTGCTGGAGCAGATATGTCATTTGGCTACCCTCAAGACCAAGCCCTCCCTTAGATTCTTGAGGTCTGCGGGAGGGCCAGATCGGGCGTCAACTAAGGATTGGCGTTGGCAAAGAAAACGAACTTGCCCTCGCTGACTTGCAGGATCACGGCGCTCTTGATCGGATCGCCGGAGCCTTCCTGGAATTGCATGTTTCCAGTTACGCCCTCGTAGCTGGGAACTTTAGCCAGAGCATCGCGGATTGCCTGGCGGTCTGTGGAGCAGGCCGACTGGATTGCCTGCCATAGCAAGCCAAATGAGTCATAGGTCAATGCGGCAACATCGTCAGGGACATTGCCGTACTTGGCATTGTAAGCATCGATGAATTTCTTGGCAACCGGGGTGGCGTTATCGGCAGCATAATGCGTGCTGAAATAGTAACCTTCGCAATCGGTGCCACACAGCCCAACCAACTCAGAGCTGCCCCACGAGTCACTGCCCAGGAAGGGAACAGTGATACCCAGGCGATGTGCCTGCTGGATCTGCAAAGGCACCTCGCTGTAGTAGTTCGGCAGGAAGATCACATCCGGATTGGTTTCCTTGATCTTGGTAAGCTGGGCGGTGAAATCTTTATCGCCCGTGGTATAGGTCTCGAAAGCCACAACCGTACCACCGTTTTCTTCAAAAGTCTGCTTGAAGAACTCGGCGATGCCTTTGTTGTAATCGGAGGCCACATCGTAGAGCACTGCTGCGTTCTTGGCGCCCAGGTTATCCAGGGCAAACTTGGCGACCACCCGCCCCTGGAATGGGTCAATGAAGGCCGCCCGGAACACATACTTTTTCGGTTGGTCAGTTTGGGCGTCCAGGGTGGTCTTGGGGTTAGTGGACCACGGGCTGATCAGGACGACTTTGGAGCTTTCAGCGATCTCAGAAGCCGGGATGGCGTAGCGGCTGGCATTTGGACCGATGATCGCGACTACGTTATCCTGGGTGATCAGTTTTTGGGCCGCAGAGGCAGATTGATCTGCTTTACCGGCGTTATCCTCGATCACCAACTGGATGGTGTATTTCTCGCCACATACATCCAGACCGCCGGCATCATTGATCTCGGCTACAGCCATCTCGGCGGCGTTTTTGAACGAAGCACCTACAGCGGGAATGTCACCAGTTAGCTCACCTATCCCGCCTACTTTGATCGTATTCCCTCCTGCTGCTCCTCCACAAGCTGTCAGTACCATGCTGGAGACAACCAGCAACCCAACGAACAGCAAACCTTTCTTCATGATTCTCTCCTTAAGGGTCTAGTGGTGTTTATCAAAGCTTGAACCAATGAGGATACACTGGACACGATCGTCCGAATAGTTTAGCCTCCTTTCTGGTTGTTAAGGTTGAGTAATGAGCAACGTCCTACATCATTAAAGCAGAAAACGGTTAAATTCTCAATAACCAAAAATATCGCCACTGGGCTAATGGGTGTGGCTTCTCTTTCCGGCAGGTGGATTATTTACCAAAATGAAAGCATTTTAGCCCGCTCAGAGCAGCTATAATTATGGACACCTGGAAGGAAACATGCCAGCAAGGAGAAACCCATGGCAGAGAAAACACTCGGCTACGTCGAACTGGAGTGGACTTGCAAGCGATGTGAGACAAAAAACCCGGGCACGCAAAAAACCTGCTCCAATTGTGGAGCAGCAATGGATGAAAAAGACCAGTTTGAGCTGCCCACACAACAAGAGCTGATTAACGATGAGGCAAAGCTGGCCCAGGCGGAAAAAGGGCCAGACGTTCATTGCCCATATTGCGGGGCCCGCAACCCCGCCGGCACGCAGAGCTGCGTCCAGTGCAGCGGGGACCTGGCTGGCGGTCAAGAGCGGCAAAAAGGCCAGGTAATGGGTGCGTACTCTGACCAGCCCGCAGCCAAAGTCAACTGCCCGGCATGCGGCACACCCAACTTGCCAAATGCAGCCCGCTGCCAGAACTGCGGTGCCAGCCTGGGGCGGGAAGCAAAACCCACCGCAACTACGGCAACCTCTCAGGCAGTTAAGCCAAATAAAACTCTGCTAATCCTGGCTGGGGTATTCATCGTAATCTTATGCCTGAGTAGTATCTTTTTCATGATCCTTGCCGCTCGCAGCGAAGCCCAGCCGGCGCTCGTGCAATCGGTGCGCTGGGAGACCAGCATAGAAATCCTGGATGAGCAACCGGTGGATCGAGAAAACTGGCAGGATCAGATCCCGGCAGGTGCAGAGCTGGGCACCTGTAGCGAAAAATACCGCTTCACCCAGTCTGAGCCAGCCCCTGGAGCAGAAGAAGTGTGCGGAACTCCCTACACCGTAGATCAGGGCAGCGGGATCGCCAAAGTGGTCCAGGAGTGCGAATACCGCGTCTATGACGACTGGTGCACTTACACCCAGCTGGAGTGGGTGGTGGTCGATACCGAATTGCTTCAAGGCGACGATACCAATCCGGTTTGGCCCCAGTTACAACTGGAAGCGGAGCAGCGCCAGGGGGATAGCAACCAATCCTATACGGTAGTCTTTCTGAGCGACGGCGAGACGTACACTTACCAGCCCGCAAGCCCCGAAGAATTCTCCCGCTTTGTGCCAGGTAGCGAGTGGACGCTGGAAGTGAACACCTTCGGGGCCATCACCGATATTCAAGAGAGATAAGCCACCCAGTTTAAAGCAACAAGGTGGGCCTTCGGAGAGCCCACCTCGTTTTTATCTCTCGATACAATGGATTAGTACGATACGCGTGGCTCGATTTGCTTGGCTGCCGCAATCCAAGCCTCTACCTCAGACAGATACGGCGGACGGCGAACAAGACTTTTTTCGTCATTCACCTGGGTGAGGGTCTTATATAGATTTTCTGCCTTGCGGTTTCGCAACTCCTTGACCGTATCCACACCCCCCGCCTCGAGCAGGTCGCTGTACTCTTCGCCAATCCCGGGCACGCGCATTAAGTCGGCTCGATTGACCCACTTGAGGATAAGCTTACCAGAGATACCGATCGTCTCAGCCAGATCCTGGCGCCCTTTGCGCGTGCCAGCAGAATTCAGTAAATCCTCGGTCGTGACGATCCCCACCTCGGCCAGCTTGGCAGCATACACCGCTCCAACCCCCTCGATCGTCTCTATTTTTATCAGCCGCTGGCGCCCAGGAGACGCAAGCACCTCCTCGACTGGCTCGTCTACCTGCTCTTCAGGCATCTCTTCCAGGGCAGGCTCTGGCATTTCCTCAATAGCTTCGACGGGTGCTTCTTCCTCCAACATTTCCATCCGTGAGACTTGTCCCGCCCGGACCAGGTCTGTGATATCGTTATACATGCCTAAAATACCAATTTGCTTCCCCCACAAGACAACCGGGATACCGAACGCCTCGACATCAATTAATGTGCCATCCTTGCGTCGGCGCTGGCTGATCTTGTACACAGTTTCGCCGCGCTCGACACGCTGGGTTAAAGACTGGCTCTCCTCCAGAATCTCCAGGGGCGAAATCAAGCTGTCGATATTTTGACCCAGGACCTCCTGCTGGCGATAATCAAACATCGCCTCAAATGCAGGGTTACAAGCCACCACGCGGTGCTCCAGGCTGAGGGTAACAATGGCAATCGGGCTGTTCTTTACCAGGGCCTCGTAAAACTGCTTCTGGCGCTCCAGGTCTAAAGCCGCCTGCTTGCGATCTGTGATATTGCGCACCACGAAGATCTTACCGTGCGGGATGCCTTCAAACGTCAGCGGGGTGCTGGTGACCTCGTACCAGCCATCCAGGGCGGGGAATTTCACCTCGGTTTTCTGAGCAGGCAATTGTTCTCCGGATTCGGAGCCAAAGAATAGCTCGTCAACCGGTTTACCGATGATCTGCGGGAAATCCAGGTAAAACGCCTGGGCAGCCGAGCGGTTGCAGCGGATCACAGTCCGCCGCTCATCGGTGAGTAAGATTAAATCCTGAACCGAGTCGAAGGTAGCTTCCCACTCGCGCTTGCCCCGGCTGATCACCTCTTCGATATCCTGGCGCTCTTTGTCCTTTTTCGTCATCTCGCTGCTCAAACGGGAGGCATCCGCTACCCGTCGCTGGGCATCCCAAGTATCCCGGCGAGCGCGCACCAGTTTAGTTTCTCTCGATCCCAGGATACCCAGAATCGCAGCCATGAAAAACGGGACGCTATCCAGCACCCATAGCAGCGGGGTCGAGAGTTGAGCCTGGACGAGATTATCAAAGGTGAGTGGCTGTCCTGCTGCCAAGACAGCAACCACCGTACCAAAAAAGACGATGAGCAGGCCAAAGAGAAATCCAAGCAAGATGAAAGGGAAAGTGTAGGACGGGGTAGATGATTTCTTCATATTTATCTCCCTTTATTTTAGATCGTTCAAGGCAAGAGACGACCCTGCTGGCGAGTTTTGGGGATGTTAACTATTTCTTTAAGGGATAGTGTAGCACACATGCACTCGAATGAAAAGAACTCGATACCAGATGATTTTGGGTGTGTATGTGTGCTTCGCCCGCTTACACTCCCCCGAAATCCCCTGAAGTGCATAGCTACAAATAAATAGAGACCGGATCAAGGTGAAACCCTATTTTCCGGTCTCTTTGAGTTTTGCCACGCCAGAGGGCTCTCCCCAAAAGCCTCTGACGAAGCACACCAGGCTCCCCTGTCAACCCCAGCCTATCCATCCCCGAACAATCTACTGGGGCAGCATATCCTGGTCGCAATTTTTAAGTTTCTGAGGGCAGCCAACGTACTATTTCCAAGTACCCAGCCTGCTTAAGTGGTGCGGGCTAGCCGGATAATGTTGTCATGACGTTGGCTAGCCCCTCTTGACACTCGCCCAAGTGTCATCAATATAAACGAAGCCGGTGGGATCTTGTTACACTTAATCGGCAAATTACCTGGAAGATTATCATATTGGCAATTCCAACGAAGCACTTAACCCGCAGCTTGAAGCCAGACAAGTGCGTTTATAATTCAAGTACAGACAACAGAGACCTGAATTATGAGCATCCATTCCGAGATCCTGGAACAGCCGGATCGCCTGGCAGAATTGCTGAGCGGTCGCAGAATACAAACCGAGCAGATTGCTGCTGCAATTCGCCAGCAGGATATTCGCTTTATCTTCCTGGCAGCTCGGGGCACATCGGATAACGCCGGACGGTATGCCAACTACCTGTGGGGTGCGCGCAACCAGCTGCCCATGGCGCTTGCCACGCCATCCCTGTTCACGTATTACCAGCAGCCACCCAAGTTGCAAGGAGCCCTGGTTGTGGGCGTCTCCCAATCCGGTCAGTCTCCGGATGTGGTCAGCGTTCTGGAGGAAGGCATGCGCCAGGGATGCCTGACTCTTGCCATCACCAACTCGCCCGAGTCGCCACTGGCCCAAACGGCGGACCTGGTGCTGGACATCATGGCTGGCAAAGAGGCTGCCGTAGCAGCCACCAAAACCTACACCGCTGAGCTGATGGCGATCGCTATGCTTTCCGCAGCCTTGCTGGACGATGAAGTTGCATGGACAGAGATGCAACGCGTGCCAGATTGGGCAGGACAGGTACTGGAACAAGATGGGGCGATTGCCAACATGGTACAACGTTATCGGTATATGCAGCGCTGTGTGGTGCTGGGGCGGGGCTTCAACTACGCTACGGCTTTCGAGTGGTCTCTCAAGTTAAAAGAAATGACCTATGTTGCCGCAGAACCCTACTCTCCAGCGGATTTCCTGCACGGGCCAATTGCCATGGTGGAGCATGGCTTCCCTGTGCTGGCAGTTGTCCCAGAGGGCAAGGTGTCGCCGGCGATGATCGAAGCCCTGGAACTGATCACCCGCGAGCGTGGCGGCGAGCTGGTGGTTATCTCGAATTCCAGCCCGGCACTGAGCCTGGCGCAGTCCCCCATCCCTTTGCCCGCTGGCATCCCTGAGTGGCTCACGCCTCAAATCGCCATCCTCCCCGGGCAATTATTCGCCTATCACCTGACCTGTGCCAAAGGCTATAATCCAGAATCACCGCGCAGCCTGCACAAAGTCACCCAAACCCACTAAAGTGCTACCCAGCGCCTCTAGCTTCCTTTGAGCTGCCATGCCTGAAACCAGTTTTTATGATGCAATCCATGCTGAGCCAATCGATCTCCTGTGGGCTGGACTACTGTTTGCACGTGAAATAGCCTACCCCGGTCTGAGCGTGGAGGCTTTTGTAGAGCGGGTTGACTACCTGGCTGAGTC
This sequence comes from Anaerolineae bacterium, assembly GCA_041301185.1. Classification (GTDB taxonomy): domain Bacteria; phylum Chloroflexota; class Anaerolineae; order Anaerolineales; family UBA4823; genus JAQBDA01. The sequence goes on along the minus strand of JBFYSV010000336.1, from coordinate 9,368 downwards.
AGCCGGAGCGTTCATCTCACCCCACCAGTCTGTCCTGGAGCAGGCTGAAAGCTTGAGCGATTACCTTTTCACCCTGGAAGGTTTTCGCGGCAATGTCCAGGAATATCATGACCCCCGCAATAGCTTTCTCAATGAGGTGCTGGAACGGCGCCTGGGCATTCCGATCAGCCTGTCCGTCATTTACCTGGCTCTTGCCAGCCGGCTTGGGATCCCCGCCCAAGGAATTGGGCTACCCGGGCATTTCGTTATTCGCATCGACACAGGTGAGAACGATTATTTCCTCGATCCTTTTCATGGGGGGAACCGGCTCTCTTTAGAAGATTGCGCACTGCTTGTGCGCCAATCCACGAATTACGAAGGCCCGTTCCAGCCGGAATGGTTGCAACCTATCTCCGCTCACGCCATCTTGACCCGCATGCTAAACAACCTGCGTAACATCTATTTCCGGGATGAAACCTGGGAACAAGCCCAGGCTGTCATCGAGCATCTGCAAATGATCCAGCCAGATATGCCCGAGCTGATCCGCGACACTGGCTGGATTTATCACCGGCGTGGATCGTTGCGGCTGGCGGTGCAAGCTTACGAGCAATACCTGGGGCGCGTCCCAAACGCGCCGGACGCCGAAATCGTTCGTTCTTACCTACAAGCTGCTGCCCACAGCCTGGCTATGATCAATTAACCGTGAACAACTTGGAATTGGCACGAATCTTGCTCAACAGAATGGTATACTCTTTGAGGAGCGATTCATGAAACGCAACCAGATCATCCTTGGTGTGGTCCTGCTGCTAATCATTGCAGCAGTTTTATTCCTCTGGTTTCGGTCGGCTTCTGATCGACCGAGATCGCTCCCCGAGGGTCTCCCGCTTGAGCTAAACCAAAAACCGGTCTATGACTGGTATGTCTGCGAAGATTTGGGGATAGGTCCCGTGCCGGGCGTATCCGATCCTCGGCAACGCTTCCGGGTTTGTCATAACGAAGGCTGGGAGGTGCTGGCATATTGCCTGCAGCCGAACTGGCCTGCTCCAGATGTGGGCGCTGCCTGCGCACTGATCGATGAGAATACCTTCTGGTGTGGCTTTGGCTTGCAAAACTTAAGAGAGTACAGTGTTCTACAAACACCTACTCCCACCCCCACCCCGCTGGTTCCTACAGCCACCCCAACCAGCAGCCCAACCGCAACCTCCACCGCACTGGCGGCAACCGAGACGCCTTCCACGCCGTTGCCCAGCGCAACCAGCACTCCTGGAGGTCCGTCTGAAACCGCCACCCTCACACCGCCGGCTGCCTCGCCCACCCCGCTCAGCACTTCCCCTGCCGCCACGCCACCCGGGCGACCATCGCCGGGAGGCAGCGGCTTTGTCGAGTGGCTGCTGTCTGCCGTGTTGCAGAGCGGCGCAACCCCCACACCCTTCCTGCCCCAGCTCAACACGCGGGTCTTGCCTGCCCCTCAGGTAGCGGGCGACACCGGACAGGGCTCAGCCCACCCAGCTTCCTCAGCCACGTTCTACGGGATCGACTTCAACGACACCACTCAGCGTATCCGGATCAAGATCTTCCCGCCCAATGAGCGCGTCAACCAGGGCAAACCGATTGTGATTGCCTTCACGCCCGGGCAGACCTGCGAATATGGCGACCGGCAGGCATGCATCAATCGCTATGTTGCTGATGAAGGCGGTGAGGTCATTTACGTTACCGCCCATTCAGGCATCAACGGGGAGGCAGAAGCCTTCCGCCGCGCCGTAGAAGGGATGGGGTTTGACCAGGCCAGCTCCTCGCTGCGCAAAGTGCATGCCCGCTTGCAAGATTTACAAGGCGCGCAGGTGGAGATCGTCCAGGGCGAAACGGTTGTCAGCGGATTGGTGCTGGCGGTTGCCTCGCGGGTACCGCCAACCGAAATGCTCAAATACCTGGACCTGGGCTTGCCCGAGGCGCTGGACCTGGCATCAGCCAACGACCCGCTGCTGGCCAGCTCGCTCAGACCAGATCAACCTCAAATCGTATTTGAAACCTGCGGCTGGAAAATGCCTGGAGAGCCGTGGCTGCCCGAAATAACCAGCACCAACGCCTCCATCTACCTTGGGGTGATTCAGAAAATACCCTGAGATTGCCGCCTCGCAAACAACCCCAGGCCGTCATCCCATCGGGTAGCGCATGCGTTGCCCGCCGATCAGGTGCAGGTGCAGGTGGAAAACCAGCTGCCCGGCATGCGGACCGGTGTTGACGATCAGCCGGTATCCGCTTTGGTGAATGCCTTCTTGCTCAGCCAGCATACGTGCGACAGAAAATAAATGTCCGATCACTTGCTCATCATCGGCGGTCAGGTCGTTGACCGAGGCAACATGACGGTTGGGGATAATTAATACATGGGTAGGAGCGACAGGGTGGATATCCCTAAAAGCGGTCACCTGCTCATCCTGGTAGAGCATCTCGCTGGGCGCCTGACCGGCGACAATCTTACAGAAGATACACTCCATCCGTTAATCTCCCTCCGGGCATAGTTCAAGCAACATTGCCAGCCTGTTCAACCTGGCTAATCGCACGCCCCCCCTGTAATTGCCCCAGCAAGCCATCCGGCGCATGAGATACTAATCGCACCGGCGTAATCCGGTTCCAGCAAGTTTGCGGCGCATAGGCTGAGACGCGCAGGTAATTGTCGGTCAGGCCGCTGACCTGCCAGCCATCCGGTCCCAGCGCGGTGGCACTCTCCCATAAAACCGGCAACACCCTTCCCAGGAAATGATTCTGATAACAAAGCGCTGATTCAGCCAGCACCGCCCGCATCTGCGCGTTGCGCTCCTTACGGAGCGGGTGGGGAACCTGGGCTGGCATGCGCGCCGCGGCTGTCCCAGGGCGCGCCGAGTAAGTGAAGACGTGCCCTCCCGCAAACTGCATGGCTGCTACGAACGCCAGGCTGGCGGTAAATTCGGTTTCACTCTCGCCAGGAAAGCCGGTGATCACATCGGTGGTAATTGCCACACCCGGGATGGCTTCCCGGGCTGCCTCGACCAGCCCTGCAAACGCCTCGGGGGTGGTTTTGCGCGCCATGCGCCGCAGCGTCTCCGCACAACCGGATTGCAGCGGCAGATGCAGGTGGCGGCACAGGCGCGGGTCTTCCCACAAGCTGAAGAAATCAGGTGCCAGGTCCCAGGGCTCCACAGAAGAGAGGCGTACCCGAGGGGCATCCGTGCGCCTCAGGACTTCGGCGATTAAGTCTCCCAGGCGCCTGCCCGGGGAGAAATCTTGACCCCACGAGCCCAGGTGGACTCCGGTCAGCACGATCTCCTGGCAACCGCCATCCAGCGCGGCGCGGATATCCGCCAGGACATGCTCCACCGGACGGCTGCGTCCGGCGCCGCGGGCGAGGGTGGTGATACAAAATGTGCAGCGATTGTCGCATCCGTCCTGTACTTTGATGAAAGCTCGGGTGCGCAAGCGCGCCCCGGGAACCGGCTGCCGGGCGACTGGCTCCAGGTCGAAGGTCTCTTGAGGAAGTTGAAGAAGATCGGCTACCAGATGGTCCTTCTCGCTGTTCGGCACCAGGCGGGAAACCGCTGGAAGCTCCCGGGCAGAAGCCGGGTTCAGCGTCGACCAGCAACCGGTGACGATAACCTCCCCCGCTCCCGCGCGGGCCGCCTGGCGGATCTTACCCCGCGAGTCTGCCGCAGCGGCTGCCGTCACCGCGCAGGTATTGACCACTACCAGGTCGGCCTGCTCTGCGGTGGGAACCAGGGCGTACCCGGCAGCGTGAAACTGGCGGGCATAGGTCTCAATCTCGCTCTGGTTCAGGCGGCAGCCGACGCTGTCCAGGAAAATTCTCACGGCTTTAGCACCTGGAAGTTGTCAAAGTGGATGTCCGTGCCGGGTGCCTCGGGCGAGGTTCCGGCGATCAAGCCCACGTCGCCAGTGGCAAGATCGCTGTCTTCGAACTGGTCCAGGAACTCATCGTTGGCATACAGGCTCAGCCTGTTTCCGATACAATCCGCCCGCAAAATATTGGTGGCATCGCCCTGGATAATCGCTTCGCTGGGTAGCATGGCGTCCATGCCAATTAACTGCTGCTGACCGTCTTTCACTTTCCCGATTCCGTAGTAGCCGTCCGAGGAGAGTAGGAAGAAATAATAATTATCCGCATCCTGGTAGCGGCATATCACGCCAAAATCATTATTATCACTGCCGCCGACCTTGGTTGCCTCCACCTGGACGCGCACATCGCTGAAATCCAACCCGGGATTGGCCCATATATCGGTGTTGACCGTGTTGACAAAAATTCGGTAGACGCCTTCCTCATAATCGGTAATGCCCTCCGGCTGGTTGACGCGATCCCAACCGCTGGAAGTGTCGGAGAAATCATCCTGGAAAAGGACATTGGCAGGGAGGGCAGGATCAGCGCCGCCTCCATCCCCGATTGGTAGCGAAGAACAAGCCAGGGTGGGCAGAAATATTGCCAGTAAGAAAAATAGAACTCGAAGTTTCATATTCACTCTTCCAGGATTGCTTGGATAATCTGCCTGGTGCTGACGGGCAATCCCCGCTCGGGATTAACACCGAAGCAGCTGGATAATTTTAGCATAATTAGGGGAAATAGCTTTTTATCAAACGCTGCGCCTGGTCAGCGACGGCTGAGCCGGGAGCCGCAAGCTCCACCTGCTTCCACTTATTAAAAGCCCGTTCCATTTCTCCACGCAATGCATACACCAACCCCAGGCGGACATGCCCCGCGGCATAGCTCGGGTCTGCATCCACCGCCCGCTGGAAAAAGCGCTCAGCGCTGGTGAAATCTTGCAAAAGCAATTGCACCTGCCCCAACACGTCCAGGTTGGCAGGGTTGCTGGGATCGAGGGCAGCCGCCCGGCGCGCCGCAGGCAGACCAACGGCAGCGATCTGGTACTCGTAGCGGGCGGAAAAACCCGCCAGCAAGCGCCAGTAATCCGGGACATCCGGCGCCAGCCTGACCGCACCCTGGTACGCTGCCAGGGCTGCCTGCAGGTTGCCGGTTTGCGCCAGGGCATTACCCAGCTCGGACAGCAGGGCAGGGTTTTCCGGGTGTAGCTGATTGACCTCTTCCAGCACCTGCAGCGCCCGGTTCGTCTCCCCCTGGCGTTGCCAGTACAACGCCAGGAAAGTATTCGCTACGAAAGAAGCCGGATCCAGCTGCACCGCCTTATTCAATTCTGCCAACCCAGGGGAGGTTTGCGAGGCGCTGCCATCCGGATCAAGGTGCTGGCGCGCCTCACCCAGGTATGCCCAGGCCTCAGCGTACCCCGGACTCAGATCGACCGCCCCCTGGAAAGCTTCGGCTGCCAGTCCCCACTCGCCGAGCGAAGCCAGGGCGCGCCCAGACTCCAGCAAGATATAGGCCGGGTCATCTGCCCGGCTGGCGGCGCGGATGCTGCTCAGCACAGCTTCCGCCTGGGATTTCAAGACTGGCTCCAGGTCGGCCACCTGCGCCAGGTGCGCCAGGGCCTCTTCCGGCTGGTGAGCCGCCAGGTACAGCCCCAGCTGGTAGCGCATTTCTACATCTGCCGGGCGCAAATTGGTCAGCGCCTGCAAGTCAGCGATCACCGCCTGGGTGTCTCCCTGAGCACGGTGAACCGCCAGCAAGCGCGGGGCAATTTCGCCCGACTGGATGCCAGACTGATGAGCAGTATCCCAGGACTGAAGGGCGGCTTCCAGATCACCTGCCTGTTGGTGCACATCACCCAGAACAAGATAGCCGCGCGGCGAGAGAGCATTAAGAGCGACAGCATGGTGCAAATAGGTAAGCGCAGCTTGGATATCAGCGCCTTGCAGGGCATACCCGCCCGCCAATTCCCATAGCTCCGTGCGCCAGGGCTGAAATTCAGCCACCCGCACCAGCTCAGCCGCTGCCAGGGATGGCAAGCCGGATTCCAACGCCTCTCGGACTCCTTCCAAACTGCGCGCCAGGCTGTGCGGGCGGGGAGCGATTCCGAGCAACGGCAGCAAGAGCAAGGGTAGCGCTATCCTGAACAGGATGCGAAGATCAAATGGGCGTGGCACTATCCAGGATTATAGCCGATCGGGCGGAGAGGGGACACAAACTTGCAAAATAATGCACTAATTTGTTGTTTTTTGGCGGATTTTGAATATAATGAAGGCATATCTCACTTACAAGAGGCCGATCTATGGATTTCAGCCTGACCGATGAACACCGCATGGTGCAGCGGATGGTGCGGGAGTTTGTTCAAAAAGAGGTCGCTCCGGTTATCAAGGAATATGACCGCAAGCAGGAGATGGCTGCTTTCATCCTACCGCGCATGGCTGAGCTGGGCATCCTGGGGGTCTGCCTGCCGGTGCGTTATGGCGGGCAGGGCATGGACTACATCTCCCTGGGGCTGGTATGCGAGGAGCTGGAAGCCGTTGACTCTACGCTCAGGGTGATCATGTCGGTGCATATGGGGCTGAACAGCATGGGGCTGTTCCAATGGGCGACGGAGGAGCAAAAGCAACGCCTGCTGGTCCCCCAGGCGCGCGGCGAGAAGATCGCCTGCTTTGGATTGACCGAGCCGGGAGCCGGCTCGGATGTGGCTGGCATGCAGAGCACCGCTCGCCGCCAGGGAGATGACTATATTCTGAACGGCGAGAAAATGTGGATCTCCCTGGCGACCAAAGCCCAGCACGCCCTGGTGATCGCCCGCACCAACCCGAGTGCGGCCGACCCTCACGATGGGCTGTCGGCATTCCTGGTAGATCTGGATAGCCCGGGCGTCAGTCGGGGGGATATCCACGGCAAGATGGGCGTGCGGGCTGGCTCCACTGGATGGATCGCCTTTCAGGATACGCGTGTGCCGGGCGCAAACCGCATCGGCGAAGAGGGCGAGGGCTTCAAGATTGCCATGTCTTGCCTGGACAACGGTCGCTACACTGTGGCAGCCGGGGCAACCGGGCTGATCCGCGCCTGCTTGGAAGCCAGCGTGAGATATGCTCACGAGCGGCAGGCGTTTGGGCGAGATATCGGCAAGTTCCAGCTTATCCAGCAGAAGATTGCCTATATGGTACAATCTTATGACGCGGCGCGCTTGCTTTACCTGCGCGCCGGTTGGCTGAAAAACCAGGGTATTCGAAACTCACGGGAAACCTCGCTGTCGAAATGGTATGCCACCGATGCTTCGTTCGAGGCTGCTTCCCAGGCTATCCAAATTCACGGCGCGTACGGCTATAGCGACGAGTACGACGTAGAACGCTACCTGCGTAACTCGAAAGGTGCAGTCATTTATGAAGGCACCAGCGAGATCCACCAATTAATTCAGGCCGGGTATGCGCTTGGTTACCGCCAGGATTACCCCCTGCGCTGCGAGCTTCCCGCCTATGACCCCGTATTCTGGCAAGGATAATCTGCTGCGATTGCAGGTCCAGCGAATCTGAGGAGGTTGCCCCCCGGAAACTGCCAAAAATCCCCCCATCCATCATATAAAAATATTTCACTGCTCCAAAAATAAAAAGGAGGTCGCTTTGAAAATCGTAGTCTGTGTCAAACAAGTGCCCGATTCTGCGGCGAAGGTGGTCGTTGAAAACGGGCAGGTGACCTGGGGAGATGCACCGTTGGTGATCAATCCCTGGGATGAGTTTGCCGTCGAGGCAGCCCTGGTGCAAAAAGAGACCCACGGCGGCGAAGTCACCGTGGTCAGTGTAGGCGGAGAGAGCTCCAAGGAAGCCCTCAAGCACGCTCTGGCAATGGGCTGCGGCGAGGCTTTGTTAATCTCCGATCCAGCGCTGGCTGGGGTAGATAGCCAGGCAGTTGCCCGCGTCTTGGCAGCTGCGATTAAGAAAATGGGCGATGTAGACCTGGTATTCTTCGGCAGGCAAGCTATCGATGGCGATATGGCAGTAACCGCCGCTCAAACCGGACGCGCCTTGAACTGGCCCGCCCTGACCCTGGTTTCGGTCATCTCCAACCTGGATCCAGGCGCGGGTGCTATTCGCGTCGAGCGCTCAACCGAAGAAGGTCGCCAGATCGTTGAGGCAAAGCTGCCGGCAATTGTCAGTGTGGTCAAAGACATCGGTGAGCCACGCTACCCGTCTTTCATGGGTATTCGCAAAGCTTCCCGGGCAACCATCCCAACCTGGGCTATGGCTGACCTGGGGATTGGCGCGCCAGCCGCAGCAGTGAAATGGCCCGAGCTACTGAATGTTCCGGTGCGCGAGATCCAGACAGAGATCATCAGCGGCGATTCGCCGGCAGAGATCGCTGATAAACTGGCGGAAAAAATCCTGGCGGAGAAGGTGCTGTGATGAGCAACAAAATTTGGGTTTTCATCGATCAGTTTAAAGGCCATGCCCACCTCGCCTCCTGGGAAGCGCTTGGAGCCGGGCACAAACTGGCAGAGAAACTCGGCGGCGGTGTGACTGCGCTGGTCTTTGGCGCCCAGGCCAAAGACGTTGCTGCAGAAGCCTTCCAGTACGGCGCAGCCGAGGTCCTGTATGCCGACGATCCAACCCTGGCTGATTACCGCGCCGAGCCGTACACAGCTTTGCTGGTCAAGCTGGCTAAGGAGCAATCGCCGGAGGTGGTGTTGCTGCCGACCACCACCCGCGGGCGAGAGTTGGCTGCCATGGCGGCCATCGACTTGAACACCGGCGTCATGCCCGATGTGACTGCCCTCGATGTAGAAAACGGCCGCGTCGTAGTGACCCGCCCCGTATATGCCGGCAAGCTGCTGGCAAAAGCGGTCTGCGAAACCAACCCCCAGCTAGTTACCACTCGCATCCGGGCATTTCCAAAACCGGAATTGAATGCGTCTCTGAGCGGCACTCCCGTGGCAGTCGGCCCGGCGATGGACGAAAGCGCTATCCCCACCAAGGTAGCTGGCTACAGCCAGGCGGCAGGCGGTGTCAGCCTGACCGATGCAGGCGTGATCGTCTCCGGCGGTCGAGGTGTTTCGAATAACCCCGCCCTGACCCCGCCCGCTGGTCTGGACGAGAAGCAAGCTGAGGTCTGGAGAGCCCAGGAAGGATTCAAGTTGGTAGGTGAGCTTGCCGGAGTGCTGGGCGGCGCAATGGGCGCCAGCCGTGCCGCGGTAGATGCCGGGTATATTCCGTACGAGCACCAGGTAGGTCAAACCGGCAAAGTTGTCTCCCCCGACCTGTACATTGCCTGCGGCATCTCTGGCGCAATCCAGCACCAGGCTGGAATGCGTTCCAGCAAGCTGATTGTCGCCATCAATAAGGATCCTGAGGCACCGATATTTCGCATGGCGCGCTACGGCGTTGTGGGCGATCTATTCAGCATTGTCCCTGCGCTTAGCGAGGCCTTCCGCAAACGGCTGGGAAAGTAAATCTAAGAACTATCTCATAAACCGGTTTAAGGGGTGTTTTGTGGCGGCTGCGCCGCCCCAGATCCGAAGAGCACA
>JBFYSV010000335.1:0-32326 GCA_041301185.1 Anaerolineae bacterium | reverse complement strand
GAAGTGGTGGTTTGTGGGCGTGCACCGAACCCCCACACACACCCAACCCCTCGCCAAGTGTCTAAGTCCAAATTTATTGATTAGCTCTTCATAACCGGCAGGTATAGCCGGTCAACGTATTCCTTTACCATGCGGCGCATGCTAAATTGCGGAGCCAGGGTGCGGATGGACTCCTTCATCCTGGCTATCCATTCGCCTGGCAACCCATCTGAGGAGCGTTCCAGGTAGTAGAGCGGGATGATCTCTTTTTCCAGAGTATCATACAGGCTCTTTGCATCAGCCGCATCCTGATCGGAAGCAGCATTATAATCCTTATCTTCCCCGATCGCCCAGCCGTTCTTGCCGTTGTATCCTTCACGCCACCAGCCATCTAAAACCGAGAAATTCAACACCCCGTTCAGGGCTGCCTTCTGTCCTGACGTGCCCGAAGCCTCATTGGGACGCCGGGGGGTATTCATCCATACGTCAACCCCCTGGATGATATAGCGAGCCAGGTTCATATCATAGTCTTCCAGGAAAACCAGGCGTGCTCCAGCTTCCGCCCGTTTCACCACGCGGTACACATCCTGGATCAACATTTTGCCGCCTTCATGGTCAGGGTGGGATTTGCCCGCAAAAATGATCTGAAGCGGACATCCCGGGCGATTGAGCAAGCTCAACAGGCGTTCCAGATCATACAGCACCAGATTAGCCCGTTTGTAGGGGGCAAAACGGCGCGCAAAACCGATGGTCAGCACGTAAGGATCGAGCATCACACCAGATGCCAGGGTCTGTACCGGGTGAATTCCACCTGTCAGCCAGCGCTGGCGAGCGCGCTCGCTGATGTAGGCAGCCAGCTTGCGTTTCAAGTGCCGGCGGACCGCCCAGAGCTGGTCATCGGGGATATTCATCACTTGCTCCCAGATTTCTGGGTCATCGGCGCGCTCGCGCCATTCCGTCCCCAGGTAACGGTCATAGAGATGCCCCAACCGGCGCGCTAACCAGGTATCCGTGTGGATGCCGTTCGTTATATATGTAATCGGAACGTCTTGTTCCTGCCGGTCGGGCCACAGTGAGTGCCACATCGCCCGCGACACGTGCCCGTGCAACTCTGAGACTGCATTTCGTTGAACCGAGTTGCGCAAAGCGAGAACCGGCATGCTAAACGCATCTCCCCAAGAAATCTTGTTGCGCGCCAGGTCAATAAACTGGTCCCGGGTCAGACCCAATTCTGACCAGAGTTGTGAGAAATACTTATCCACCAGCCACAGGGCGAACTCATCATTCCCGGCTGGCACCGGGGTGTGGGTGGTAAATATATTGGATTTCTTCACCAGATCAGCAGCTTCGCTGAATGAGCGCCCTCCGACAACCAGCTCACGAATTCGCTCAAGCACAAGGAAAGCCGAGTGCCCCTCATTCATGTGGAAGATTTTGGGGTTATAGCCCAGGATGCGTAAAGCCCGCATCCCGCCGATTCCTAAAAGAATCTCTTGCGAGATGCGCATATCAAGATCGCTGCTATACAGGCGGGAGGAAAGCTTGCGGTCTTCAGGCTCATTCTCCGTAATATTCGTATCCATCAAATAGACAGGCACCCTGCCAACATGGATCTCCCAGATTCGGGCGTGAACTTCGCGTCCCGGCAGCTCGATGGTCACAGTCACCAGCTTGCCATACTCGTCCAGGATCGGTAAGATCGGTAAATCATCCAGGAGATGGTTGACATAATAAGCCTCTTGCCACCCATCCTCGGTGATCCGCTGACCAAAATATCCTTCCGAGTAATACAATCCAACCGCCACAAAAGGCAACCCAAGGTCGCTGGCTTCCTTGACATGGTCGCCAGATAACACCCCAAGGCCGCCTGCATAGATGGGGATAATCTCGTGCAGCCCGTATTCCATAGAAAAATAGGCGATCGGACGGTTGCGGAGCTCGGGATGGTTTTGCATAAACCAGGTGTCTTCTCGCCCCATATATTGGTCAAAAGACCGCATAATCCGGTCATAGGCCTCGATATAATAGCGGTTGTTGGTTACCGAGTTTAGTCGTGCCCGTTCAACCTGCCTTAAAAATAGGATCGGGTTGTGACCAACGCCCTCCCATAACTCCCGGTCAATGCGCAAGTATAAGCGTTGTGCCTCCGGGTTCCAGGTCCACCACAGGTTATAAGCCAGCTCACTTAGGCGGGCAATGCGCGGTGGCAGGCTGAAATTATTCGGTACGCGGGTACGGAATTGATCCATAATTATGCCAGATTCCTTCTAAACAAAATAAAATAGCCGCATAATCTTACCACAACCCAGGCCTGTCCATTTTGGGCCTACTCGGACCGCGGGAAATGTTATGGGCACTGGATAACCCCTTGCGCCCACAAGCAGCCACCACAGGCGGGCTCGGGGTTGAGGAAGCAATCTGTCTGGTTGGCTTCCGAGAGATCACACCCGCCGCAGAAAGTGCATGGAGCAAAGGCAAAGCTCTGCACCCTTTCCCGGTAAGCCAGGTATTCGGGATCATCCCACAGATCAACCAGGGACCTTTGCCCTAAATTACCAATAATATGGGGATAAGATATCCGCGGAATACCCTTTAAGTAGCTGGTGTGCTGGTATAAGAGCGGTGGGCACGGGCTTACGTTACCATTCCAGCCAATTGCCAGCGATCCACTCTCGATGAAGGTGCATACGTCGTTGCTGTCCCCCAGGTTGTTCCCTGCGAAGGAAACATTATAGTTGCTGTGCAGCGCTTTCAAGAATATCTGCCCGACTTGGTCATCAAGATCCATTTTTGGCAGGGTAAGGTGGCGCAGCCAGGGTGAGGGCGTGTGGGTAACATCCCGCAATGTATGCTCGTAGAGAGTTTCAGCACACATTTCTTCGGTATATGGCAACAGATTCGTCACCAGGAAACGGCTTGCCCGCACTCGCCGCCCAAGAGCCAGCATATCCGGTAAGTCGGCAATATTGCGTTGCATGGCGACAAACACTATCCCAATCTCTGGCCTGGGCCGGTGGGCAGGCGGGCGCAACGTTCGAAAACGCAACAGGTTATCCACCACCTGAGAAAGGCTTGCCCCCAGGCGCACATCGGCGTAGCTCTCCGCGCTTGCCCCGTCCAAAGACACCCAAAGCACATCCAGGTCGGCTGCGATAAGCTCTCGGGAGCACTGCTCAGTCAGTAACGTACCATTGGTGATCATCTCCACCCGGGCGCCAGTTGCCTTGACCCTGGCAACCATTTTGGTCGTATCCGGGTGCGCCAGCGGCTCTCCCAGCCCGGCAAGGACAACCGTTGGGGCAGGGCTAATTGTTTGCAGGTCCTCCAGGATGCGCTCGAAGGTCTCTGGCGACATGGCTCCAAAATCCACCTGCCAGTCATTGCGAATACAAGTCCGGCAAGAAAGGTTACAGCGGTTGGTAGGCTCCAGGTAAATTTTCGCCAGTTGAGTTACCGGCCGGTGAAGGCGCAGGTCATTCACGTCCCGATCAATCCGCATGCGCGCCCCTGGTTTCAAACCCATTTGCTCTACAACTTCAGGGGGAAATACCAGGCGCCCATCGTCATCCACTTCTGCCCATAGAGTTGGTTTCACATACATACCAATACCTCGCTTTCCACAACAATACCTTTAGGACTTACGCAGTGGGTGGGAGGATGGGGGTATTTGGGCGGGCGACGCCCGCCCAAATACCCCCGATTTTCTCCTGAACTGCGTAACTACTAACCATAATATCTGGCCTAATTCGCTTGGAAATCCTTGAAAGCCAGGTCATAGCGCCGCTCTGCGATTGTGCCCAGCTGATCTGGCCAACGACCGGTCAGGGCGAGAACGATTTTTCCCACGTGGACATGAGAATTTTCAATAAAGATTTTATAGCGGACCTGGCTGCCAGCTGCCGCCGTACCTGCAATATATATCCCCGGGATATTCGTTTCCATTGTATCCGGATTGAATTGCGGGGCGCGCTGCTCGCCCATCAGGCTCACGCCGGCCAGCTCAAACAGGCGCGGATCCTGCCTGAAGCCGGTATTCAGCAAGACAAAATCCACCGCATGCAAAATCCGCTCATCATTGTTTTTTTCCAGCACAACATCCTGGCGGGTAATTTCTACCGGTCTTGTTTCTGGATAGAAAGTTATATTGCCAAGCTCGATCTGCGTGAGCAGGTCTGGCAAGATATGATTCTTGACCCGCTCGTGGTCGAAATTCGCTCGCCTGTAGCTAATCGCCACCTGGCTGCCAGCCCGCCAGCAGCGTAGCGCCGCTTCTACCGCTGAATTCCTCCCTCCCACGATGAGTAACCGCTTGCGAAAGTAGGTGTGCGGGTCACTAAAATAGTGGCTGACATGCGGCAAGTCTTCACCGGGGATATTCAGCAGGTTGGGAGCGTGCATATCCCCTATCGCCAGTACTAGCTTCTGGCATGAATAGTGTTTCTCACCCGTTAACGTTGCGGTCCGAAGCAAAAATCCCTGTGATTGCTGCTGAATATCGATCACCGGCTCGTAGGTGTTCACCTGCAGGTCAAGCTGTTCCACCACGCTGCGCAGGTATGCCAGATATCCTTCGCCGGTGGCGCGCTGCTGAGAGCTATTCTGCATTGGGATGCCTGCAATCTCGATGCGCTCGGTGGTGCTGAAAAAATAGGTGTTGCGCGGCCACCATGAAATCGTGTGCCCTATCTGGCGGGCTTCAAAATGCAGGTAATCCATGCCATCTGCCTTCATGGCAGCTGCCAGCTCCAGCCCAATCGGACCCGCGCCAACAATTGCCAGCTGTGCAGATCCATCAATTTTCGGATAGGGATCACTCATGGGGGTATTATACGCCTCTCCGACCAGGTACGAGAATCGCGGTCATGTGCGCACCCAGGTGGCATTATCTGGCAGCAGCTCATCCTAGAGCAACTCAAGCTCAGACTTCAGAGAGAGGCCAGTTCGGCAGCACGTCCATATCCAGCAAATCGCGTTGCCCGGCGATAAACCGGTAGTAACCAGCCCCTGCCACCATAGCTGCATTGTCTGTACACAAGGAGAGCGGAGGGATATGCACCGGTAGCTTGGATTGAGCCTGGATACTCTGGCGGAGAGCCTGGTTCGCCGATACCCCACCCGCTACCAAGATCTCCTTTGCCCCGAGAACTGTTGCTGCTCGCAGAGTCTTCCCCACCAGCACATCAACCACTGCCGCTTGGAAGCTGGCTGCCAGGTCAGCAACCGGCAAGGGTTGGTCGCGCCCACTAATCTTCTGGACTTCTCGCAGCACTGCTGTCTTGAGCCCGCTGAAGGAAAAATCCCAGGTATCTTCCAGCCAGGCGCGGGGAAAATCGAACGCCTTCGGGTTGCCGGTGTGAACTGCCTTCTGGATCGCCGGACCTCCCGGATAGCCAAGCCCAATTAATCGGGACACTTTATCAAAAGCCTCGCCCGCGGCGTCATCCAGAGTAGCCCCCAAACGGCGGTAACGAAGATGATCTTCCATCAACACCAGCTCGGTATGCCCGCCGGATACTATCAGAGCCAGCAGCGGGAAGCGCGGTTCGGGTGTCGGCTGGGTGTCAACTGCGTGCAACCAGGCAGAATACAGGTGTGCTTCCAGGTGATTCACTCCCACCAACGGCAAACCGCTGCCAATAGACAAGCCCTTGGCTACGTTCAACCCAACCACCAGTGATCCAGGCAAACCCGGACCGCGCGTCACCGCAATTGCATCGACATCCTTCAATGTTAGGTGCGCCTGGTATAGAGCCTGTTCGACGATGGCATAGATCGTTCGGATATGCTGGCGCGACGCCACTTCCGGGAACACGCCGCCGTACTGGGCATGCAAGTCGACTTGGGATGCCACCAGGTTGGAGAGAATTATCCGACCGTTTTCAACAACTGAAGCCGCGGTCTCGTCACACGAAGTTTCTATCCCCAACAAGCGGGCGGTCGGCAGGGGAGCCTGGGAACCAGTTTCACTCATCAACCCACACCTTTCATCCTGCTTTGCTCATGATTTCAACGGGAGCACCAGATCCAGCGGGTACTCTGCCAGGATTTCCATGTTTCCATCTGGGCGCACCCACACCGTGTCTTCCAGACGCACGCCCATGCCGCGCTCAGGATAATACAAGCCAGGCTCAACCGTCACAACCGAGCCCGGGTCCAGGTGATCGGACGGGCTGGCGATACTGCGGAACCAGGGGCGCTCGTGAACGTGCAAGCCAAGCCCGTGCCCCAGGCTGTGCACATAACCTTCCTGGGTCTGGGGATTGCTCAACCCCGTTGGATGGCCGCGCGCCTCGAATAACTCGCAGGTGCGGCGTTGGAAATCCGGGCAGTTTCCACCAACCGTCAATTCGCCCATAATCTGCCGGTAGACTGCCAGGACATCTTCGTAAAGAGCCAATGCTTCATCTCGGGCATATCCCACGCACCAGGTGCGTGTAAAATCGTAAAAGTAGCCACCACCTGCCTCGCAAGGATAGATATCGAAGACAATCGTCTGCCCCAGACGAATTGGATCTTGAGGATTCCCTGCGCTATGCGGTACGCCGGCATCTCGCCCGATTGCAAAAATTGTATCCTCCGGGTTCTCAGCGCCCCGCTCCATCAACCACAGATTGATTCGCCGCTTGACATCTCCCACCGTCACCGGGTTGCCATCGGCATGTACAAGCGTTTCCCCACTTACCCGCTGAGAGGTCAGGTAATCTGCCACGGAAGCGACCACCGATACTGTCACCTGCCCCATTTTCCGGATCCGTTCTACTTCAGCCGTGTCTTTGGTCGCCATAGCCAGCAACAGCACAGAATCATCTACTTCTCCCACTATCGTCAGGCTTGGCATCGCCGCCTGCAACCCAGAAAAAACACCATAAGACAGACCAGCATCCACCTTGCCGTAGACGGCAACTCTTCCGGTGGTGATCCCCAGATCGGTAAGCATCTTTTTATAACGCAGGATCGTAGCCTGTAGAACATCGCCGTTGCATTCCTTGAGCAAATCCAGAGGCCGGTAATCTGCCAGGTTCTTAGTCTCCAGGCCGGTTTTTGCGGCTTCATCTCGCTCCATTGGATTGTAGAACAAGATAGGATCAAAACCGCGTTTTTTAACCAGGTCCGCCTGGGAGATATGCCCTCCGCCAGTGAAATAATACATCGCCGGGTTGTGCGCAGCGCCTCCGGTGATTATCAAAGCGTCCAGCTCATGGGCCTGCATCAGGCTATCGATATCCTTCTTCATGCTGCCTCCGTCTCGATGAATACGTGTTATTGCCTTGTCAGGGCTTCGCTTAGCCCGGCAAATAAACCTGGCTCTTGCTCGGGCAATACGGTCCGCAGGTCGATGAGGACCTCACCTTCTTGCGTCCGGGCGATGATTGGCGGCGTCTGGGCGCGCAACTTTTCCAGGAAGCGCGTGGGGTTATTCACACCGAGTGCAAGCAAATAAGTGGGCAATGTCTCTCCCGGCAAGCTCCCGCCGCCGATAGTTGACTCACCAGTCACCAGCCGACCCATCCCCAAAACCTCGATCCCGCGCAATGCCCGCTCCTGGATCTGATCGACCGTTGTAGCAATCATGCGCCAGACAGGGATCTCTGTCTCCGGCTCATCTTTCAAGTAATGAAGCAACGTAGCTGTCAAGGCTGCTAGGCACAACTTGTCCGCCCGGATGGCGCGGGCCAGGGGATGCTTCTTCAGCTTTGCCACCAGGTCTGCCTTACCGACAATAATCCCAGCCTGTGGTCCCCCCAGCAGCTTATCCCCGGAGAAACACACCAGATCGGCGCCAGCCTTGAGCGACTCCTGCACCATTGGCTCGTGCGCCAGGCCGTAACGGGCAGTATCCAGCAGGGCGCCAGAGCCAAGGTCATCCACCATTGGAACGCCAGACTGAATCGCCAGGGCAGAGATTTCTTGCAAGTCTGGCTCACTGGTAAAGCCGACAATCTGGAAGTTGCTGCGGTGCGCCCGCAGCAGCAATGCCGGTTTTTCCTGCAACGCTTCTTCATAATCTCGCATGTGTACCCGGTTGGTGGTACCCACCTCGACCAGCCTGGCGCCGGACTGCTTCATTACATCTGGAACCCTGAAGCCACCTCCAATTTCCACCAATTGTGAACGGGCAATGACCGCAGCCCGGCGGCGCGCCAGGGCAGTGAGCACCAGCAAGACAGCCGCAGCATTATTGTTCACAACCAGAGCTGCCTCAGCCCCGGAAATCCGCTTGAGGAGCGCCTCGGCATGCACCAAACGGGAACCGCGCTTGCCCGTCGCCAGATCGTATTCCAGAGTGGAATAGCCGACTGAGACATCCCAGATCGCCTGCATCGCCGCCCGGCTGAGCGGGGCCCTGCCCAGGTTGGTATGCAAGACAACCCCGGTGGCGTTGATCACCAGCTGTAATGTTGGTGCGACCCACGCTTCAAGCAGCATACCAGCCCGCCTGAGAAGCTCCTGGTTTTCAGGAATGATTCCGGCCCCAGGAAAATCCCGCCGGACTTGATCTAAGATCGTGCGGATTGCTTCTAGGGCAAGCGGGCGTCCGTATCGATCGACCAGGTCGGCGGTAAATTGCGTCTGCAATAATTGTTCAACCGAGGGAAGAGAACGCAGAGAGGGCATCCGTCTCACACAATCTGCAAGCCATGACCATTATGCGTGACCGGCGGTCTGCTTACGAGCCGCCATCCGGATTCCATTGGCTCTTCTCGCGCAGGCGAAGTAACCACTCGATCAAAATAAAGCCAAGGAGCAATAGTAACGCCAGGGCCGGGGTGAGCACACGGCCAATCTGGAGCCATGCCAGGGTCGGGAAATATATACCCACCCATAATGCCTGGCGGAGCACTACGGCAGTGGTTGGAGGTGGCACGCTGGGAAACCGGCGGTTCAAGAATGCCACCACCGGTAGGCAGGTTCCGGATACCGCCAGCACACTCAAGAAAAAAAACAACCAGCGTGGGCCGACCGCCGGCAGGGTGTAGAACAATACATAGAGCAAGCCCCCCCAGCCCAATACTGCCAGGATGATCGCGGCGGGGATGAATTTTCGCACAGGTGGTGAAGATATTGAGTCCATTATGTATTCAACCTGCCATTATAGATCGTTCACTTTGGCTTCCAGCCGGGTGAGTGCTTTTTGAATTTCATCAAATTCCGATCTGGTTGCTGTTAATTTTGCCCGCTCAGCCCGCACAAAACGAGTGTAGGGGGCAATAGCATCCTGGATGCGTTGCAGGCTACGCTCAAGCTCCTGGTCGAACTGGGCTTTCAATGAGTCCACCAGTTGTTCGCGCAGCTCACCGATCTTCTGGCGCATATCTGCCTTGGCATGCTTGCGCCGTGCCGGGATGATGAAAAAGCCAAGGGCTGCCACCAGGCTGGCTAAAAGGATCCCGGTCACATCCGCAGCGGCAGTGGTCGCCAGGATCGCAATTAACGCACCAAGCCCCACCGCGCCGACTTCCGCTGCTGCCAACACTGCCACGGCGCTGCGGGCATTAGCAGCAATTGCTTCAGCCTCTACTTGCTTGTCGTATGTTTCTACCACCCGGCTTGCCTGTCGACCAACATCTTCGATCAATCGCTGCCGGTCGTGATGGAACCCGCTCCCCATCCCGTTGCCCACAATACGTTCCTGATGCTGGCGGCGTCTCTCTGCAAGGTGCTCGGTGACCGCCTGCCACTGGCGCAAGTCAGAATCGACCAGCCAATCAATCAGCTCATTTACTTTTCGCTCGATCGTTTGCGGAGCATCGGCAACGACCACCTGGGCAAACTCTTTTTCTATCCGCTCGCGTTTGAGCAGGTCGAATACCCGCCCGAGGCGCAAAGTCTCGTCGAAATAGTCCTGCCCGCGCTGCTCCATCTCGAAAAGCACGTTTTCGATATCCGCCATGCGGTAATTAAAATCCCGGTTCATGTCTTCCCGGTAGACCGCCAGCTGGTTTTCAACATCCTCGAGTAAGGCAAAATCTCCTTTAAGCAAGTCTAGTCGCTGGTCGATTTGTCCCAGGTATTTTTCAGCCAGATGGCTTCCCACCCCGAGCGGGTTGAGGAACTTAAGGCACAAGCGGCCTTTTTCGTCCAGCGTGCTGCGAATATAGTTTTCCAGGGCTTCGAATCGGCTGTCCAACCAGACCACTGGCTCGCCTAGTTTGGCACGCAGCGCCAGCCTGGAACTGACCGGGAATATCTCCGGCGTGATTCCCACCAGAGCGTGAGCGTTGGTAGCGATAAAACTCTCAATTTGGGATAAATCATCCTCGCTCTGCAAGAGATCGATTTTGTTAAGCACCACCACCACTTTCTTGCCCCACTCGCGAATTCGCTCGAGGAATGCCCGCTCGCTCTCCGTAAACGGGCGGTCGGTGGAGGTGATGAACAGCACCAGGTCTGAACGGGGGACAAATTGTGATGTGATCTGCTCGTGCTCGCGAATGATCGCGTTCGTGCCCGGTGTATCAACAATACTGATCTCTTTGAGTATTTCCAGCGGAGCGGTAATCACATACAGGTTGCCGTCTTCAACGTCCCGCCCTTCTTGCTCTGCATAGCGCAATAATTGAATTTGGGTCGTGGTGGGAGTAACCCCTTCCTTAACCATACTCTTTCCTAAAAGAGCGTTGATAAATGCGCTTTTCCCTGCGTTGAACTCGCCCACGACGACCAGCAAGAACAACTCATCCAGCTGCTGGATGGATTGCGCTAACGTGCTTTCGTCTTCTGTGCTCGCTCCAAAGTGCGCCAAGCCGGAGCGTAGATCGTTTAAAACCGTGCGTTCTTCTGCTAAAAGTGCTTCTTGCTGATCATTAAGTATGCGCATCGCCAATTTCCCTGGGCAGAATTATAGCATTCCAGGTGGACAGGGTCAACCAGACGAATGAATCCGGCCCAGCCGATCTTTGACATTTTATGTGCCGCAAGGTATAATTCAATTTCGCGGGTAGAGACGGAAGTTTTTCCCAAATCAACCGCTAATTTTCGAGATTTTCGGCTGCTGAAAGCGCTTTTACGAGGATATATCTGCTTTCAGCACCCTGTATTTTTGATTTTTATGGAGAATAGTGCTATGGAAACGGAAGCAATTGCCAGCACAGACAACGCTCAAGAACTCGCCATCCAAAATTTGAAGCGCAAGACCAAGCTGACCGGGACTGTGCTGAAAACCACTCTAGCCGGGGCGCTGGTTGACATCGGGCTGCCTATCCCTGGCGTCATTCACATCTCTCAGCTTCAGGAAGAAGCTACCAACCGTGTTGAAGACGTGGTGCAGCCGGGTCAAACGATTGAAGTATGGATCAAGCGGGTTGATGTTAAGAAGAATCGCATCGATCTGACCATGATCAAGCCCCTGGATCTGGAGTGGCGCGAGCTCGAAAAAGGGATGGTTGTTAAGGGCAAAGTCACCCGCCTGGAGAAATTCGGCGCTTTTGTAGATATTGGCGCAGAACGTCCTGGTTTAGTACACATCAGCGAGATGACTCACGAGTACATCAAGACCCCGTCAGATGTTGTTAAAGAGGGTGATGAGGTTGAGGTCAAAGTGCTGGACGTAAATCGCAGAAAAAAGCAAATCAAGCTAAGCATGAAAGCCATGGAAGAAAAACCGGTGGTTGCCCCTAAGGCTACACAGCCGCGCAAGGAAAAAGAAAAAGAATCCGCGCCAGAGGCTGAGAAAGAAGAAGTTGTGCCAACTGCGATGGAGATGGCGCTGCGCGAAGCCATGGAGCGAACGAAATCTCCGGAGCAAGCTCAGAAGACCAAGACCCGGCGCAAGGCTGCCACAGATGACACCGAAATGGAAAAGATCCTCAGCCGGACCCTGGAAAACAAAGTTCGATCAACAAAATAGTAAATGCCACCCAATTGAAGCATTATATCGGGAGCTGTTGGTAATAAATACCTCCACGCTCCCGATTTATTATTCGTACTTTAACGCATTGACCGGCACCAGCGTCGCCGCCCGCAAAGCCGGATACACCCCAGAGATCAAACCGATCAAGGTGGCGAAAATAAGGGAGAAAGCCGGCAGCCAGGGAGGTGTGTACACCGCTACGGTGGGCGGCAAACCACCTTGCTGAGCGCTCTGCCCTGCCAGGTAAGCCATCGCCAACACATTCAGAACTTGCCCCGCACTCCAACCCAGCAAGATACCGCCCAGCCCGCCGATAAAACCGATTCCTGCTGCCTCTCCCAGGAATACACTCAAAACATCCCGGTTCGTTGCACCAATCGCTTTCATTAACCCTATCTCACGGGTGCGCTCCAAGATCGCCATCGTCATCGTATTGGCAATTCCAATCGCAGCTACCAGCAAAGCAATTGCTCCTACACCTCCAAAAATCACTTGGAGCACAAGATAAAATGAGTTGATCCCCTGGACAAAGGATTGCGGTGTAAATGCCTGGTATCCGAGTGCAGTGATTTGATCGGTAATATCCAATACTTGGCGCACATCGGCTACTTTGGCAATAGCCATGGAATAACCATCCCGGTTGCGATTGATCCTGCGTCCCATAAACCACTCATTGAACGCCGTTACCTCATCTAAGCCCATGTAAATCGAATAATCCGACTCGCCCCGCGATTCAGCCAGGATGCCAGCCACGCGTATTGGGACGTTCTTGCGTACTTCAATCCCATCCTCTGTCCATTTGATCAAGATCAGCTTAACGATTTGGCCTAGCAAATCCGGCGGCGTGGGTTGAGGCTGCCCAGGACGCCAGCGAGGATCATAAAAATTCTTGGCTACCTGAGAACCGATAATTGCTGTCCCTCTTCCCAAAGCCAGCTCGCCCTGTTCTGCGGTGAGACCCAACATGCTCAGATCAGAAACACCTACCCCCAGGATCGAGGGATAGGTCTCCAGACGCTGGTATTGCAGCGTTCCACCGCCCATCAAATACTCGCGTGGGATTACCGCTTCAACGCCTGGTAAGGCGCGCAACTCCTCCAGGGAATCGTTCGTGATGAGCTTCTGATTAGGAGGTTGGTTAGAGGATGAACTGATCCCTGCCTCCACTACCCGTCCAGGCCCGAAGGGGGAATCACCATAGTTGGGCATCACCTGAATCTGCGACAGGTCGCCAATCCCATACAGCTGCTGGTTGGCGTTGCGCTGCAAGCCAATCGCAAGCGATACCAGCACCACAACTGCTGCTGTTCCAATCACGACACCGATTGCGGTCAGCGCTACTCGTGCCTTCCGCCTGCCGAGGTTTTCTAGAATCAGAGAGACCAGGTCAAAGAAGCCCATAGGCTACCCTTTGCCAGAGGGCACCGGTTGTGCCGGTACACTTTCGGGTGGCACTTCCATCGGGGGCATCTCTCCTGGGACGGGCGTTGGTTGCCCGCTATCCAGCCCGAACAGCCCTTTGAGAAAACGCATCACTTTCCGCCATAATGTCTCGGGTTGCGTTTCAACTGGCGGACCAGATGACCCATCCACTCCGCCCTCTTCTGGACCTGGATAAGGCATAAACATTTCCTGGACTTCCACGGTCAAGGTTTTGGTGATCACCTGTAGCTGATTAAAATCGTCGGTATAATCAATGCTAACCAGAACATCCAATGGTCCGGGCTGGTCTGGGATTACCATCGTATCCAGTGTAAAGTATCCGCCAATATCCAGTGCGCCAACCAGGACAGAATTATTACTGTATTGCGCTCCTTCACCATCAGCTTTCATCGTCCCCAGAATCACCGCTTTGCGCCCTAGATTGACCACCTGAAGCGGTAATAGTCCCTGCTGCCCGGCAAATAATGGATCAGGCTCGCGGTAGAAATTGACATCCACCATAGGCAAAGAGTATACCAGCAAGGTGATCACCTGGTCATCCGTATAGGGCTTGCCCCGGTCGTCCACGTAAGTGAACGAGATGGTGAATGGATAAGCTCCCGGGCTGGTGGTTGCATTGACAATCAAATCTGCCTGGGCGGTAGTGCTCGCCCCGGCTGCCAGGTCACCCAAAAACTGTACGTTGGATGACGAGACAGGTGCAAAGTTACCGAAATTGCCGCTTGCCCCAGAGATCCCACCCACATCCGGCGTACCAGAAGGGTTGCTTCCCATGGTGCTGCCGCCTCCCAGGATCATGGATAGTTGCCTGGCACCGGTATCGCCCTGATTTGAAATCTGGACCGTCAGATTGAATACTGAGCCTGGTTGGAGCGGAGAAGTATCGGTTGTGTAACTGGGTATCACCAATTGCGGTCGCGGGCTGGGGGGCGGTGTGGCAGTCGGCGTGGGCGTTGCAGTCGGCAAAAAATTTCCGGTTGTTACCGGCAGGGTCATATTAAAAGTCTCGGAATAAGGAACACCATCTGGGTCCGTGTAGCTCACCTGCATGATGATGTTCGCTGCCACCTTACCCCACAGCTCATAACTGGCAGTGAGCGGCTGGTTAAACTTCTTCCGCTCACCAGGATCAAGCTCGGTGATTGCCAGCACCCCACCGCTCACCCGCGGCACCGTATCTCCCGGCGGGAATGTGGCGATCAGGTTGTTGGCAGGCAGATCGCCGATATTTCTTAACTTGATGTTCAGCTCGAACTCCTGGTTGGGTGAGATCGATTCGACCCCCGCATCGTACGAGTCGATGACCACCAGGGGGCGAACGCCAGGAACCCGCGTCTCCTCGGGGGCAGGGGTTAGCGTGGCGGCAGGTGCTGTTTCGGTAAAGGCTACGACCTGCAAGGCATTCGAAAGCGAGGCAGAAGAGGAATCGGGGTTGATAACCGTTATCGTATAAGAGCCAGGCGCAAGACCAGCCGGCAACTGGGCGGTGAGGATTGTAGAGCTAACAAACGAGGCCTGCAGCAAGCCGAAGTTCTCCAGAACCACCTGGGCTCCATCGGAAAAATCACTGCCCGTGATTACCAGCTGGGTAGAGGAAGTATTCGATACTACGTTCGGCTGCACAGAGAGAACTTCCACCAAAACCTCTGCCCGAGCATTCCCCAGAATGCCGGTTAAAACCACCACAGCTATCCAAATTGCGCACAAGATACGCGGGAGCATTTTTTTCATTGCAGTTTCCTTAGTGGAATATTCGCTTACGTGTCTCATATCAATCGATGATATCTACCACCAGATGACTGGTTCGGTTCATGGGATCTGTTCCTGCCTGGCGGTGTTCTCACCAGGCAAGATCGATACCGCTGGAGCCACCCCTCCGTCATCCACAATACACCCATCCAAAAGGTGCAGGATGCGGCTGGCTACCTGCGCCATTCGCGGATCGTGGGTTACTACAACCACAGTCCGCCCGCCTTGGTGAAGATCAGATAGCAATTCCATAATGCTTGCTCCGCTGGCAGTATCCAGGTTGCCGGTTGGCTCATCAGCAAGGATCAATAGCGGGTCATTGACCAACGCCCGGGCGATTGCCACACGCTGTTGCTGACCACCCGATAGCTCTGCCGGGCGGTGCGTTGCCCGGTCCTCAAGGCCCACCTTTTGCAGAGCCTCAACAGCCCGATCCCGCCTCTCTTTGCGCAGTGTCCGTGCAAAACGCATCGGGAACGAGACATTCTCCAGGGCAGTCATGCTTGGGATGAGATTGAAAGACTGGAAGATAAAGCCAACCGTGCGCCGGCGAAACACAGCCAGTTCATTCTCGTCTAAAGCATCAATCTCCTGCCCGTTCACATGGATCGTTCCGTCTGTCGGTCGATCCAGACCTCCAATCAGGTGTAATAGCGTGCTTTTCCCCGACCCAGAAGGACCCATCACAACACAAAAAGAGTTGGGAGCGATATCAATGTCCACCCCAGCCAGGGCGTGCACCAAAACGCTCCCCATCTTATAGGTTTTCCTCAACCCGGCAACGCGGATAAAGGCTGTGCTAGCTGGCGTATCCATTTAGAAGAATGGCCGAACGATTGTAAGGCCTCCCAATCTATTGACCATATAATCCATCAGAGCCTGAAAAGCCACCACCAGGCCAATTGTGACCAGTACTCCGCCGGCAGCCTTGCCAAATGACAAACCATTGCCAGCCCGCACACCGGTGATCAAGAGCAACACATGCCAGATCAAATAGATGTCTATCACCGATAATAGCGCCGCCAGGTAGGTAACACCTCCGCTCGGATCAGGCGGTGCGAACCCAGAAAGTCCGGTGCTTTCGATCAATTCCCCGGAAGCCAGCATCGCAACGATCCGTACAAGGTCACGGACAACAAACGGCAAGCTTGCCCAGGCAACCAGGTTCACACTGTAAACGGTTTCACCTCGCCCCCCTAGCAGGGTGACAACCAGGTGCAACATACCACTTACCAGCAACCAACCGATCCAGATACCAAGCAAAGCAGCAAGCAATGGAAACACGTACATAAATACGGGGCCTGTGGTGGCTTGTGACGCTTGCATAAATTGGGCCTGCTGCTCAGGTGAGTAATATTGAAAGTCAGGAGGCAGCACCGGCCCGGCGCTAAGCAGGATACGCTGCCGGATAGAACCACTTGCCAACACGCGCCCCAGCGTCGAAAGGGTCAGCGCCAGCATCGGCACCAACCAAACTCCATGGGGTTGGGCGGCAATTTGCTCAAGGGTTCGCCGCGGGTGAAATAAAACTCCCATAATCCAATCAAAACGCAAGCGTTTCTTGGACGGTAGGGGTTCAATCACACTTTCTGCCATAGAATACATCCTTGTGAAATCGATGACCACAACATATTTTCGATTGACTGACAGTTACAGAGGTTGATTTTACCATGCTGCAAAGACCCATCTGGAGGAGCGTTTTATATTTAATCGGGCAGAGAGTGGATGGAATTGTCCAGGTGTAAGCCAGGTCGTTGTGTATAATTGCGGAGATGTATCCGGCTATTTTCCTCGATCGTGATGGGGTGATCATTGAGAACCTTCCCGACTATGTCCGCTCTTGGGAAGATGTCAGGCTCATACCAGGCGCGTTAGAAGCACTGGCGCGAGCCAGCAGCAGCCCGTATAAAATCATCATCGTAACCAACCAGTCTGCGGTGGGGCGAGGCATCCTGACGCTAGAACAGGCAAGGGAGATCAACCATCGTCTGGCAGATCGCATTGCTCAGGCAGGCGGACGTATCGATGGTATTTTTATGTGCCCCCATGCTCCCCAGGATCATTGTGAGTGCCGCAAACCCCAACCGGGGCTATTGCTGCAGGCTGCATCTGAGCTGTCTATTAACCTATCGCTCTCAGTGCTGGTTGGTGATGCAATCAGCGACCTGCTGGCTGGTCAGGCTGCCGGATTGCGCGATTCAATCCTGGTTCGCTCCGGGCGCGGCCGCGAACAGGAATTGATGGCTCACCCGCCAGGGTTGAAGCCTTTTAAAACCTACGATAATCTTTTGGATGCTTTGCGAACGATTTTATCGGAGACTTAATTCGCCCCCATCGGTAATGGTACAGTCTCCAAGCTCTCCATACCTATTGTCTGCCCGGTCATATTCATCCCTTTGAGCGCTTTGGTGATCAAATGCTCCAGCACCAGGTGAATATCTTCGACATGCTCGATGCAATGGCTGGGCACATGGATTTCAATTCCCGCCAGCGAGCGAAGTTTTCCACCATCAAAGCCAGTGAATGCTACGGTACGGGCTCCCCTCTGGTTCGCCAGCACCATGGCTCTTAATACATTGGGCGAATTCCCGCTGGCTGAAATCCCAATGACGATATCCTCAGGCTGGACAAAACTGGCAAGCTGCTGGGCGAATACATTTTCATAGCCTTCGTCGTTCGCCAGCGCAGAAAAAATCGCCATATTATCGCTCAATCCAATGACCCGGAAGTTCGGCAGTTCCGGACTGCGCGTGTTCTTACCCAGATCGCAAACAAAATGCGTGGCAGTAGATGCGCTACCGCCATTCCCCATGATGAATACCTGCCGTCTAGCTAATCTGGCTTCCCGCAGCAGTTCAATCACTTCCTGGATTCGATCCTCAGGAAGCAAATCCATCGTATTTTTTAACTCTTCGATGTAGGATGCAACCGGATTCTTCATATTAACTCCTCAAGAATACCGTTAAAAAGACAGCAACTAATAAGCACCGCGCTTATTGACCACCGCCGGGATGGTCTGCAACAGCAATTGGATATCCAACCATATTGTCCAGTTGCGGATGTAATGCATATCCAGGCGCACGCGCTGATCGTAGGTTACATCAGAGCGACCGCTGACCTGCCACAAGCCGGTAATCCCGGGACGGACGGTAAGTAGATTAATATCCCAACGATCGTACTCCATGATCTCTTCGGGGCTGATCATGCGGGGACCAACCAGTGACATCTCGCCCCTGAGGACATTGATCGCCTGGGGCAATTCATCCAGGCTGATCTTGCGGATAAACCGGCCTACCCGGGTCACCCGCGGGTCGTCCTTGAGCTTATGATTGTGTGCCAACTCTTCCTGAAGCTCGGGGTGAGCCGTCAGTATCTCATCTCCGTTCACATGCATGGTGCGAAACTTGAACGCATCAAACTGCCGTCCATTGATACCCATCACACGCCGGCGATGGATAACCGGCCCCGGAGAATCGAGCTTGATTGCAACTGCCAGCGCCAGCAGAAGCGGCGAAACGAGGATCAAACCAGGGATCGTCAGGCTGTAATCAAGCACAAGTTTCATAACCTGGTCGATACCCGATAAACGCACCTGGTTCACTTCTACCAGGGGCACATAGGCAAACTCATTTACAGTAAGACCGGTGGTGATGATCTCGTATAAACCAGACGACATGCGCACGCTAATACCGCTGGCAACCCCGTATGTCTTAAAGATTTCCAGCAAGCCATCGCGGGATGAGAAAGCACTGGAAGCCAGGATGATCTCCTCCACACCGTGTTTATTGACAATATAATCCAGGTTATCCAGAGAGCCCAGGCAGTGCAGGTGCCCCATAACACGCTCCCCTGCAGGAACTTTTTTGTCAATGAACCCCAGCAAGTGGAAGCCAGATTTCTTCCAGCTTACCAACTGTTGAGCAAGGGATAAGCCCTCATCATTCGCACCAATAATGACTGCCTGAGAAAGGAAAAACCCTTCCTCTCGAAGTGCATAAACAACCCGCCGTAATAAGAACCGGCTAATCGCCACCAGAAGAAATGCAAGCCCCCAAGAAACCAGCAACCAGCCACGAGCAAAGATAAAATCCGGAAGTAAGAAACCGATGGCTATCACTAAAAAAGCGCCGATTGTGGTGGAATTGAACAGTCGCGCATATTCTCGCGTGCCTCCCAATAGGTTTTTGCGATTGTACAGCCCGCTTAAGGCATAGATCACCAGCCAGGTTGGGACCAGAAGTAACACGATAGACTGATAAAACGGCAGCGAGGGGATCGCGTCTTCCTGAAAAACACCGATATTCAGGTCGAAACGAAGCGAATACGCCAGGCGGAAAGCAATACCCAGCATAATACCATCGCTAAACAGCAAAGTCAGCCGGTACAAACTCCACTGGGTTCTGCCAGGTATGCTCCGGGTAGCCCGCTGAACCTTTACCGCCAGCGGTGTCTCCAGATAAGTATCATTGCCTTTTAGTGCTGATTGCATCAATCACCCCTTTAGCCTCATCCTATCCGTTCACTAACCTATCAGGTCTAAAACCAAACATGAATAATTGCATAACAGGGAAAATTCACCCAATGATGCCAGATGCACAGCCTTGTGAATTCTACAAAAAGCCGAGACATCAAGCCTTCCATCCTTTTTGCAACTTGTTCTACAGCCGGTCGGACTGCGCCAGAGCTTGACTCTAGGCGCAAAACTTCCCATCAGCTGGCATCCTGCCAGCTTTTAGCGACCACCCTGATGTCCATTGTTTAATAATTTTAATGTCTGGTGTTCAGTCTTTCTTTCGATCTTAACCAAATCATAACCTGATCTGTTTTTCAATCCTATCAGGTTTAGCAACGCGAGTCAATAACCCAAAAGGACTATATTTACTACTAATTTTACCTTAATAATCAAAGACACCGCCACTCTCGTGGCGGTGTCTTTTGGGTATGCGTTTCTATCCCATAAGGCGTCGTCCAGATTAAGCCTCGCGGAATTCCCCTTCTACAACCTCACCTTCATCATCCGGTCGGGACGGGTGTCCATTCCCGTTGCCGCTGGAAGAGAAACCGGTGGTTTGCTGGCCTTGCTGAGCGTAAAGCTGCTGGCTGAGAGCATGGAAGGCATTCTGCAGCTCATCGACCAGTCGCTTGATTTTGGCAGCGTCTTCCCCTGTCATCTCTTGCTGCAACGAATTGATCTTGGCTTGAATATTCTGTCGTTCGCCTTCTGGCACTTTTTCGCCCAATTCTTTCAGCGCCTTTTCGGTTTGATAGACGATATTATCTGCCATATTGCACGCTTCGATCAATTCTTTACGCCGGCGATCTTCTGCTTCGTGCTCTCGAGCATGGTGGATCATACTCTCGATGTCGTTCTTGCTCAGGTTTGTCGAAGCCGTGATCGTAACTTTTTGTTCCTTGCCGGTCGCTTTGTCTCGAGCATTGACGTTAATGATTCCATTTGCGTCAATATCAAACGTCACCTCAACCTGGGGCACCCCCCGTGGAGCAGGCGGGATACCTTCCAGCCGAAAACGCCCCAAAGTCATGTTATCCGCAGCCATCGGGCGCTCTCCCTGAAGCACATGGATATCCACTGCGGTCTGGTTATCATCCGCAGTCGAGAACACCTCACTTCGTTTTACCGGGATTGTCGTATTGCGCTCGATCAGCACCGTCATCACACCACCTAGAGTCTCGACACCCAGCGAGAGAGGGGTAACATCCAGCAAAAGAACATCTTTCACCTCTCCACCCAGCACGCCAGCCTGGATAGCCGCGCCAACTGCCACCACCTCATCCGGGTTGACCCCTTTGTGGGGCTCTTTTTGCGTCAACGAGCGAACAAGCTCCTGTACCATTGGCATACGCGTTGCTCCACCCACCAATACGACCTCATCAATATCCGCAGGCTTCAGTCCGGCATCTTTTAGAGCGGCGTTGAACGGGTTGCGCAGCCGGTCTACCAAGTCTTCGCTTAGCTGCTCAAATTTGGACCGTGTAGCCTTGACCTGCAGGTGCTTTGGACCGGAAGCATCTGCGCTGACATACGGCAGATTGATTTCCGTTTCCATCACACTTGAGAGCTCGATCTTAGCTTTTTCGGCAGCCTCGCGCAGGCGCTGTAATGCCTGGCGGTCCTGGCGCAAGTCAATGTGCTGCTCACGCTGGAATTCATCTGCAATCCAGCCGACAATGCGCTCATCCCAATCGTCACCGCCCAGGTGGGTATCGCCGTTAGTTGCCCGTACCTCAATCACCCCTTCGCCCACATCCAGCACGCTGACATCGAAGGTGCCACCGCCCAGATCAAAAACCAGAATTGTCTCGTTTTGTTTCTTATCCAATCCATAAGCCAGAGCAGCTGCTGTCGGCTCATTGATGATCCGCAAGACCTCCAGCCCGGCAATTTTTCCAGCGTCTTTGGTTGCCTGTCGCTGGCTATCGTTAAAATAAGCGGGCACAGTAATCACTGCCTTGCTAACCGGCTCTCCCAGGTATGCCTCAGCATCCGTCTTTAGCTTCCCCAGGATCATGGCAGAGATCTCCTGCGGGCTGTACTCGCGGCCTGTCACTGGGATTTTTACCCTGGCGTCACCCGCCGAACCGCGGATCACCTGAAAAGGCACCATCTTGCGTTCGGTCTCCACCTCATCGTAAAGCCGACCGACAAACCGCTTGATCGAAAACACCGTATTATCGGCGTTAACCACTGCCTGGCGCTTTGCCATCTGCCCTACCATTCGCTCTCCGTTTTTACTGAAGGCGACAACAGATGGGAGCAATCGTGCCCCTTCTGCGGTAGGGATCACGGTCGGCTCTCCGCCCTCTACAACAGCCACAACGCTATTGGTAGTTCCTAAATCGATACCGATAATTTTAGCCATTCGTTTTTCCTTTCTACTATCTCCAAATCTTTAGAACAAAAGGTAATAATTACAAATTTAGGATACCCTCTTTCCGCAAGAATAACGTTAACAACACGTAGGAAAGACATAAAAACTTAAAATATTGCCGCTTATCACTCCTCTTTAAGCCAGGCGCATCATAGGGCAAATTCCGTGCCAGTTCATGCCTCGGAATGGAATATAAATCTCCTGGTAATAACTATTCCTATCCAGTAAATGTTTTAAGATTCGCACGAATAGACTTGAAATGGAAGCTGAACCCAACAAAAATTATAGACAGATATGGGGTATAGACAGTCACTCTACCCAACCCTTGGGGGTACTTATTAACTTTATCCACTTCGGATAGTCGAACTAAGCGTCAGCTTGGTTTTAAGATTCCAGAACCTTAAAGTATTTGGTTTTTTTAGATTACCGTAGGGTTATCGTATTGCCTATCCGGCCTATATTCTGCTAGAATGTATGTGGCGCTACGGGAGAAACCGAAGCTTCAGGGGGTTGACATCCTCATACAGCGCCAGAACCTGACCAGGATCAGTGGTTTTAAATAAATCACTCCCATCCTCTGCTGTGGTCTCAGTGGGGGCGATGACGCCTTGCGTCTAAAATCAAAACCGTGAGGAGGTTTTCCGATATGAAGGCGGAACAAGCCTGGCATGCTACTCTCGGGCAATTACAAATGGAAATGCAGAAGGCTGCATACGACACTTGGGTGAGGGACGCCGAATTCATCTCTTATGAGGATGGTAGCTTTATCATTGGCGTGCAGAACGCGTACGCTCGCGATTGGCTGCACAGCCGTCTATCCAGCAAAGTAACCCGGCTCTTGACCGGTCTGATGAACCGTTCTGTCGAAGTGCGTTTCATTGTCTGGCAAAACAACGAAGTTGAGACCGATCTGCAAGAGACCACTGAGGATGACCTCTTTGTCACAGCCCTTCAACCAGAAGCAGCTAACCTGAATAGTCGTTACACCTTTGACAATTTCGTTGTGGGTCCCAGCAATCGCCTGGCACATGCCGCATCGCTGGCAGTGGCAGAGAAACCTGCTCTGGCATACAATCCGCTCTTCCTTTACGGTGGCGTAGGATTAGGCAAAACCCATCTTCTGCACGGCATCGGTAATCTATGCCTGCAACAAGGCCTCCAGGTACTTTACGTCTCTTCAGAGGAGTTCACCAACGACTTAATCAATGCCATTCGCACGCATACCACCCAGGCATTCCGCGAAAAATACCGCCGGATCGATGTGCTCTTAATAGACGATATCCAGTTCATTGCCGGGAAAGAAGCAACCCAGGAAGAATTTTTCCATACCTTCAACACCTTGCACGGTCAAAATAAGCAGATCGTGATCTCCTCCGACCGCCCGCCAAAAGCAATGGTCACCCTGGAAGAGCGCTTGCGTTCCCGCTTCGAGTGGGGATTAACAGCCGACATTCAGCCCCCCGATCTGGAAACTCGCCTGGCAATCTTGCGTGCCAAATCTGAGCGAGCTGGCTATAACATCTCGAATGACATCCTGGAGCTGGTCGCCCGCCGGGTACAATCCAACATCCGCCAGTTGGAAGGCGCTCTGACGCGAGTAGCAGCATTTGCTAACCTCAGTTCATTACCCTTGACTTCCCAGTTGGTTGAGTCAGTACTGGTGGATCTGCTGCCGCGCAAGACCCAGGTAGAACCCGACGAAGTGGTGCGTAAAGTCGCCGAGACCTTTGGAGTCGCCATGGACCGCATGTTGGGGCGCGACCGATCACGCGAAGTTGCCCTGCCGCGCCAGATCGCCATGTACTTGTTGCGCCAGGAGACCAATATCTCCCTGCCACAAATCGGCGATGCCCTTGGGGGACGTGACCACACCACCATCATGTATGGTTGC
Source organism: Anaerolineae bacterium (assembly GCA_041301185.1). Lineage (GTDB taxonomy): Bacteria > Chloroflexota > Anaerolineae > Anaerolineales > UBA4823 > JAQBDA01. The sequence goes on along the minus strand of JBFYSV010000335.1, from coordinate 8,523 downwards.
GACAAGATCGCCGACCTGCTCGAAAGAGATGACCGTTTGCGGCGACAGGTTATCGAGATACGAGAGTTGCTCTATGGATCACCCGCTATAGCGGCATGAGGCTCATTTGCGCAACCTGCCCCACAGACCAGCCATAACATCCTTCAATTGGATCCACCTTTGCACCGAAGCCGTCCTCGAGACAAGCGGATGGCTCTCGGATTCCTGCCAGGGATCAAGATCGAACATTTTCCGAAATACGTAGCGGCTCATCAGATTGATGGTTGCGACAACTGGCGCTGCCAGCACCAGTCCAATCACCCCGATTAAGTTGGTAAAAACCAGCGCCGCAATCAAGATGGCGGCAGGATGCACGTTCAATGTCTGCCCAAAGATGCGTGGCGAAACCAAATTGTCAAATATCTGATCCGTCAGAACCACTGCAATGATCACCAGGAGCATATAGTACACGGGTTGCAGACCAAAGTAGTTATCTACCTGAAAGTATGAAACCAGTGCCGTGACAACCAGTACCGTCAAGGGTCCTAAGTAAGGGATAAAGCGGGCCAGACCTGCCAGGATTGCTATACCAAACGCAAAGCGCACCCCCAGAATATTCAAGAGAATCGAATAAGTAAGCAGCACCAGCAGGATGATGATCAGCTGCCCGCGTAAAAATGAATTCCAAACAATGCGCAGCTTTTCACCCAACTGCTCGATATCATATTCGTACCCTGGAAGATCGACACGCACCAAACTTCCAGGGAATTTGCTGGCTTCCGAGAGGAGAAAATACGAGATCATCAGCACAAATAACCCCCAACCGAGCGTACCCGCCGCGCTTCCCGCAATCCCGCGGATCAGATTGCCCGCCTGACCGAGGAGAGACTGCACAACCGAAAGGATTTCATTGGTGAGAGATTGAAAATTTAATAGCTCACCAAAATCAATCGTCAAAGGCCCGATCTGATAGACCTGCGTGGAGAGCTCATTAAGTAATCCCGGCAGGTCGGTGATAAAACGCTGGATAAAAGCCAGCAAACTTTGGATCTGCTGGATAACCGCCAGCCCTGCAACCGTCAGCAATCCAACCACAACAACAACGACAGTCAGGTAGATCAGGTTAACCGAAGCGCGCCAGGAGATTTTGACAGATATACTCAGGCGTTTTACCAGCGGATAGAGCAAATACGCTAGAACAAAAGTCAGGATCAGCGGACCAATAATCCGGCGGAACCAAATTATTAGCGCCCCGACGATAGCAACCATCGTTAGGCCAATGACCATTTTCGTCATTGGCCCCCACTTGGGAGAGGTTTGGGATGGAATTTCTTCGCTCATTTCCTTTGCCGGGCTCTACCAGAAATTATCCCTCTGGACTTCACACCTGACCCCAAACCACATCGAAAACAATGATCTTATAGGAAGAACGACAGGATGATTAATACTCCAAAGAAAAATCCTGCCAGTAACCCAATTCGTTTCAGGTCTTTGATCACATACGAGTAGTCCGGATTGAAATTCCGGTCGATACCCCGGGAACTGCCTGGTGTAGACGTGATCTCCGAGTCAGGAGTAGCTGTGGTTACTGAGCGTTGAGTCTGGCGTTTAGCCTTTTTTGCCATAAATAATTCCTCCAAAAAACGATGATATCGGGTGAACTAACCGCCCCCGGATTGTAATCGCGCCGTGATAACAATCCGCTGGTCATCTACCAGATAAGGATAACACGAAATCAGGGTAACCGTTGCCTGCTTGGTTGGCTGCATCACCTCGACAGCTGTTGGTTCGACAACCTGGCTATCCACTACTGTGTATGTATATGACCGCTGGTTCGTGAACAGGACGAGCTCGTCTCCCGGATTTAGCTGATCCAAATCTCGAAAAATCTCACCAAAAATATCATTGTGGGCCGACAATACAACATTGCCCGCCTTACCAGGGTCGGCGGTGCCGACATGCTGGCCAACCCCTTTCTTGAGCTGCTCCCACCCATCACCCTGCACTACCGGTGCATCCACCTGGATCGCCGGAATCTGAATCCGGATCGCCTGCTCCGGTCCTGGAGTCGGCACTGGAATATTGGTCAAAGACTGCACGAGAGGCCGCAGGTGTTCCGGAATTTCTGCGTCGTTCGGCCGGGTACCCCCTTCAGCGTTGGGCGGGGTATGCCCGGAGGGTAAAACAACTGCCACGATCAGGGGGGTGGGCGTCAGGGTGGGTTGCTCCAGCGCGGCCGCCACTTCCTGGTTTAATTCCTGGATCAGGTTCAACCCATTAAACAGCACAAAGATAAACCCAACGACGGCCGCCACCTCGATCACCAGCAAGAAATAGTCCAGAAAGCGGCGACGCTTCGACCGGGATTTTGCAGCTCCGCCAGCTAGGTTATCTTCATCATCCAATGGTCCACTGTGCAAATCGTCCAGGGTGCTTTCCAGGTCTGGTGCAATCACTACCGCCCGCCCGGTGCGTCGGAAACGCTCAAGGCGGTCCTGGCGTGCTGCCCGGCGCTTTTCTACCAGCATCCAGCGCAACTCGTCCACGGATAAATCATTAGGCTGTTTTTTCTTGGCCACGTCGTGATTATACCTTATCCAAAACGTTAAGCCGGGCTCGCTTGCCAGGCAGCTCAATCAATGATCCCGCCTTCGGTCAAACGGCGCATATTGCCCATCACCCGGATGATCTCATCCTCCTGTACCAGCCTATCCTCCTCCCGGTGGTGCAGCTCACCAGCCCTGGCTTTCTCCACTGCCAACTCGACAATAGTCATTTGGCGCGCCAGCGCCTCCTTGACAAGCTGCGCTCCTGCGCTGTACCCAATCAATGGGTTTAGCGCCGTGACAACAATCGCGTTTTTCGCCAGCCAGTTTTCAGCCTTCTCGTGGTTAGCCTGCAATCCGACCACGCATCTATCTGTAAAAGCAGTGACCGCCCCGATCATCACCTGCATGCTCTCGAATAGATTGTGAGCGATGATAGGGATCATCACATTCAATTCCAACTGCCCCGCCTGGGCAGCCAGGGCAATGGTATGGTCGCAGCCCTGAACATGGAACATCGCCATATTCAGCATCTCTGCCATCACCGGGTTCACTTTTCCAGGCATGATGCTCGATCCGGGCTGGACTGCCGGCAAGCGTAGCTCATCCAGACCCGTTGCCGGACCGGAAGCGAGCAGGCGGAAATCATTGGCAATCCGGGTCAAGGTAATTGCCAGCGTGCGAAGTGCAGCCGAAAAATCGGCTACGTCTGCCATCGACTGCATCGATTCAAACAGGTCGTCCGACTCATGCAGCTCCAAACCGGTTAATTCAGCCAGCCGGCGGACCATCTTTGAATGATATGCCGGATGCGCATTCAAACCGGTCCCGGTAGCGGTCCCCCCGATTCCCAACCGGCGTAACCCCTGGGCAGCCCGCTGAACGCGCTCAGCATCCCGCTCAACTGCCCGGGCATATGCCCCAAACTCTTGCCCCATGCGTACCGGCACTGCATCCTGCAGGTGTGTGCGCCCAGATTTGACAATCTCTTCGAACTGGACCGATTTTTTGCGCAAAGCATCCGCAAGTCTGCTCACTTCGCCAAGCAGCTCGTCTAACCGCCATAACGCTCCCAGACGGATGGCGGTGGGAACAGTATCGTTGGTAGACTGGGCCATATTGACATGGTCGTTAGGGTGAACGCGGTACTCGCCAAGCTTGCCACCCAGGAGAAGCGTGGCGCGGTTGGCAATCACCTCGTTGGTGTTCATATTTTGGCTGGTACCCGCCCCCGCCTGGAAAGGATCGACAACAAACTGGTCATCCCAGCGTCCTTCTTGCACCTCCTCAGCTGCCTGAACGATGGCGGCGGCCAGATCGCCATCCAGTAAGCCCAACTCGTGGTTGACCTCAGCGGCAGCTCTTTTGATCGTCGCCATCGACCAGATGAAAGCTCGCCAGGGTCTTAACCCAGAGACCGGGAAGTTACCTACCGCTCGTTGGGTTTGCACCCCGTAAAGGCTCTTGGCTGGTACTCGTATCTCGCCCAGCGAATCTCGCTCTATTCTAAATTTCGATTCCACACCTGGCCTCCTGCCAATTAAATGCGATTTAAGTGTTGTGTTGAGATCTATCGAGCAAGCCTGTACGGGCCAAAGATCTCTAACCAAATCTAATCCTGATAATTTTATTCCGAATTTCTACCTGGTAAAGGCTGTTTGCTCAAGATTTGCGCGATCTCCGATTGCATGGCATAATTCTCACTGATCCCAAGTCTAAACGATCTCGTAATTATCGAGCCATAGGATTTCATATGCTAATTTTTAATGCCTCACAAGTACTGACCCTGGCAGGCGGACCCCAGCGAGGGTATGATCTGGGTCGCCTGGAGATCATCCAAAACGGCGCAGTACTCATCCGGGGCGAGACGATCACCGCAGTGGGCGCGAGCCAGGAACTCCGCACTGCATTCCCGGATGAACCCGTATATGACGCTGCTGGACAGGTGGTCATGCCTGGTTTTGTCGATCCGCATACCCACCTGATCTGGGCAGGCGACCGGGCTGCTGAATTCGAAATGCGTCTGCAAGGTAAAACTTATCTGGAAATTCTTGCTGCCGGTGGGGGTATCTTATCTACCGTACATGCTACCCGGATCGCTTCACTGAACCGTTTGCTAGAAGAAAGCCGGCACAGGCTTCAGGCGATGTTCACCTACGGCACAACCACCGCCGAAGCCAAAACTGGCTATGGGTTGCAAACTGCTACCGAGCTGCGCATGCTCCAGGCTTTGCTTGCTCTGGATTCTGAAGGTCCGCTGGAGCTTGCCATCACTTTCCTGGGCGCGCACGCTGTCGCTCCAGAGTACAAGGACCAGCCAGATCAATACACCGCTTTGATCTGCGAGACGATGTTACCATTATTGAAGGAGTGGTGGCCCCATCATTCCCACGACCGACCACTTCCCTTCGTAGATGTATTCTGCGAGACCGGCGCGTTTAGCCTGGAGCAATCCCGGCGCATCCTGAAATCTGCCCGCGCCCTTGGTTTCCCGATCAAGATCCATGCTGACGAATTTGACAACCTGGGTGGCACCCAGCTGGCGGTAGAGTTGGGCGCTGCCTCCGCTGACCACCTGGTTGCAACCTCCTCAGCCGATATCGCTGCCCTGGCAGCCAGCGATACAGTAGCTGTTGCCCTGCCCTGCACACCCTTTGGGCTTGCCGAAGCGCACTATACCCCAGCTCATGCCATCCTGGAGGCCGGCGGCTTACTTGCAATTGCCAGCGACCTGAACCCAGGCACTGCCTGGTGTGAAAGCATGCAATTTGCCCTGGCACTTGCCTGCCGTTACCTGCGCCTAACTCCTGCCCAGGCAATTGCCACGGCTACCATAAATGCCGCAGCGGCGATTCGCCGCGCTGACCAGATTGGCTCCCTGGAGCCAGGCAAACAGGCAGATCTGCTCATCCTAAACGTACCCGATTATCGCCACCTGGGTTATCGTTTTGGCATCAACCTGGTTCAGACCGTGATCAAGAAGGGCAAGGTTTTTCCGGTGGGAGGACACGATAATGTTGAGCCTTGAAAACGCTCAATCCTGGTATCCAGGCAATGACCCTGTTCACGGGTTTGACCATGTGAGGCGCGTGTACCAACTAGCAGAGCGCCTGGCAGAAAGTGAAGGCGCAGATATCGAGATTGTGCGGGCAGCGGCATTGCTGCATGATGCCCATACAGATCAAAGCGAGGGGGTTCCGTCAAAGCCATCCCGCCAGAGCCATCATGAGTCTGCCGCCGAGTTCGCCGGGCAGGTGCTGCAAGATGAGGGATGGCCTGAAGAGCGAATCGCATTTGTCTTGCACTGCATCCGTGCCCATCGCTACCGCGATGGAAACGAGCAACCGAAGACCCTGGAAGCCAGGATTCTCTTCGATGCCGACAAGCTGGATGCCATCGGCGCGATCGGCGTCGCCCGGGCTATTGGTTTTGCCATCCTTTCTGGTCAGCCAATCTATGCCCCGCCCACACCTGCATTTTTGAATAGCGGACGGACCCAACCTGGCGAAGCGCATAGCGCCTATCATGAGTATGTGTTCAAGCTCTCCAAACTCAAAGACCGCCTGCACACCCCGTCAGCCCTGGCGATCGCTGAAACCAGGCACCAGCTTATGGTTCAATACTTTGAAACCCTGGCGGGCGAATGCGGGGTTTAAACCTGCTGCCTAACAATTTTGTCGTTTTAACCCTGTTTGAAAAGGGCTACAATCAATCCTATGAGCATCCCCTATGGCCCTCTTTTGGTTGTTGAAGACGTCCCCAATATTCTTGAGCTCTTAACGGTTACCCTGAAGTTTAAAGGCTATCCTGTCATCAGCGCTATCAATGGCGAAGAAGCCTTGCAGATCATCGATCAGGAACGCCCAGCCCTGATCATTACCGACATCTTGATGCCCAAGATGGATGGCTTTCAGCTGGTGCAAAGATTGCGAACAGACCCGAAAACCAGCCACATCCCCATTATCATCCTTTCGGCTACCTATGTCACTCCTGAAGACCGGGAGTTTGCTCTGAAGCTAGGCGCAGCACGTTTTCTTGAAAAACCAGTGGATACCGAGGACTTCTTGTTGACCATCGCCGAAGTCCTGACCGCTCGAACTGCCAATCCACCCCCTCCCCTTGGACCGGAAGAGTTCAATCAAGGTTATCTGGGGCGACTGGAGAGCAAGCTGCGCTATAAAAACATGCAGATTGCGCGTACCGAACGCTTGCTTGAGAGCTTGCCCCCAGCCCAAAAACCGGCTTTCGTCTCCTTGCTGGAAGAAGCCCGCAACCAGCGGCGCGAGATCGAGCTTGAATTAGACCAGCTATACCGCCTGCTGGAACAGAACCCGCCCGTATGAACCCGACACGATATGATCTGGAGTCCATGGCCCGCCAGGCTGGAGAAATCCTGCGCGCCGGTTATGGCAAGCATATTCAAATCAGCCATAAAGGCACGATCGACCTGGTTACCGAGATAGACCGCCGGTCGGAGCAATATTTGCTGGGAGAGATTAATCGCCGCTATCCGAACCATCACATCATGAGCGAAGAAAGCGGTGAGATCCCAGGTGAGGAATGCTGCCTGTGGTACATCGATCCGCTGGACGGGACAGTGAACTACGCTCACCAGGTGCCTGTTTTCACAGTTTCAATCGCCTACCAACAGGATGGCGTTTTACAGCTCGGAGTTGTATATGACCCCCTGCGGGATGAGCTATTTAGCGCCGAACTGGGAAAGGGCGCCACGCTGAATGGCGAGGCAATCTCGGTCTCAAAGACCACTCTCCTGGATCGCAGCTTGCTATCAACCGGCTTTGCCTATGATATCCGCACCCACCCCGAGACAAACCTGGACCATTTCGCCCGGTTTAGCCTGCGCTGCCAGGGAATCCGCCGCCTGGGTTCAGCCGCTCTCGACCTGTGTTATGTCGCTTGTGGTCGTTTCGAAGGATTCTGGGAGCTTCGCCTGAACGCCTGGGATATCGCTGCCGGGGCGCTCATCGCTGAGCAAGCCGGAGCGCTGGTTACGGATATTCATGGCAACCCGGATTACATGGCTCAACCTCAATCGATCCTGGCTGCCAATCCAACCCTGCACGACGCCATGCTGCACGTCCTGCATGACGGTTAACCCAACGAGTCTATTGCAGAATTGGCGCTAACCGGCTTGCTTGCCGCAGCCGATTCGGTCTGCCTCTTTGCGAAGAAACTCGCTCAAATCCCCCAGGTTCACCCGCGAGGTAAGATCCAGGCTGATGGGTGTAACCGCAACCACCTGCTTGACCAGGATTGCATAAGCATCCGTGTCTGGCCGGTCCTGGTCCAGGTCTGTCGCCCGACGGTAGCCTACCCGGGCGGGATGATCCCAGGAGGTCCGTACTGGCGGCAGGGGTTCGAAATAGCGGTGCATCGACTGGCGGGTCATCTCCCACGGCGTATCCAGCGTGGCTTTCGAGGGCACATCAACCTTTAATAGATGCACATCTTCCGGCAGGTTTCGCTCCAGGAGCAAGCGTGCAAAGTAAGCCGTAAAATATGCCGCCGCAGAAAAGTTAACCTCTGCAGAGTAAGACAGGTGGTGTTCTTCCGAAGTTTCCAAGGATACGGCCAGGGACGGCACGCCCAAGGAAGCGCCCTCCATCGCTGCTCCTACTGTACCCGAGATGGTGATCCCGCTGCCCACATTCTCACCATAGTTGATCCCAGAAACCACCAGGTTCGGTCTTACCGGTAGGACCTCTAACACACCGTGCTGCACCGCCTGGGCTGGTGACCCCCCCACCGAATAGACAGTCCACACATTCCCCGCCACTTCTACTTGCTGCTCCCCGAGCATACCATCCGAGGTGGATGGCATGCTGCGACCGCCCCCGGAATACTGCTCTCGCGGGGCAACCACGTGCACAAAACCAATCTCCGATAGCGCCGCAGCAGCAGCCCATAATCCGGGCGAGCGGATACCGTCGTCATTGGTCAATAATATCTGGCATTTATCGATTGATTTTGATTTCAT
>JBFYSV010000330.1:0-2564 GCA_041301185.1 Anaerolineae bacterium | reverse complement strand
AGACCTGGAAGGAGGAGAGCATGGTCATCACGCAGACGAACAGCATGGTCGGACGGATGAGTGGGATGGTAATCTTCGTGAAGGCCTGCCAGGAGTTGGCGCCGTCGATCAAGGCAGCATCTTTAAGCTCCTGGGGGATGCCCTGCAAGGCGGCAATAAAGATAACCATGTTATAGCCATAATCCTGCCACAGGTAGGCTAGCATTACTGCCCACATGGCAATAGAGACACCTGCAACACCTGCCCGAGGGTCAGAAAGCCAGGTTACAGGTTTGCCGCCAAACATGCGAATAATCGCGTTGATCCAGCCAGCCTGAGGGTCGTACATACTCATCCAAATCAGAGCCACACCCACCGAGGATGTCAATACTGGCAGGAAGTAAATGGTGCGGTAGAGTGCCTTGAAGCGATTACCGATGGATTCCAGCAGCCAGGCCAAAGGCAGAGTGATAGCCAGGTTGAGTGGAAGGATGGCAACAGCAAAGATGAGAGTATTGCGCAAACTAATGCGGAACAAATTCGCCTGAACCGAAGTACCCTTGATCATCTCGGTGAAATGCCCCAGTCCAACGAACGGATTGCTGCCGCCCAGTCCAAGGATGGGGCCGCCGACGCGCCCGGAACTGTAGTCGAAGAACATTAGCACAAAAGCCCAGCCAAGCACGAAGAGTCCCAGCGATTCATACAGCAGCAAAGGCATAGTCACACCAGCCACAAAACGCAGTTTGGCGATAGCCAGTCCCCCCTTTTGTTTTTGCATGGATTTTCCTTCCCCGGTTGCAGTCAGGTTCATACAGCACCACCTTATACAGGATAAAAATATAGAAAGAATGATGACAGAGAGGCGTGCATGGCGTGCACACCTCTCGTGAAAAATTTACTTAAAGGTGGAGTTAGCTTCGGTATCGATGGCTTCAAGTGCCTGATCGACTGTCTCCACATCCTGCAGGGCATTCAAGATATGTGGGTAGATGATCTCATACATCACCAGATCGCGGTCGGGCATGTTACCCAAGTACTCGCCATAGGGCAGGATATCCAGCGCTTTGGGTACCCATGGCATAACCGCGGCGATCTCAGCCGATTCAGCCACTGCTGGCATGGCTGGGATGGTACCGCTGGCAACATTCCATTGCGCGGCATTCTTAGGATCGGCAGTGACGAATTTAACGAAATCCCAAGCAACATCCTGATGCTTGCTGTTGGGTGAGACAGTCAGCCCCCAGCCCGAGTCGGCTACAAAGACCGGGTCGCCCTGAACCGCAGGCAGGTAAACGTAATCCCATTCATCAGCAAAATCGGGGAAGTTGGCCTGGCCCTCAGCGATTGCCCAGGTGCCGATGTAGCCGATACCCACCTTGCCCTGGAAGAAAGCATCAATGACAAAGTTGGTGCTGTCATTGAAGACCACCGGATCCACCGCACCCGCCTTGACAATATCCACCATCCATTGCAATTGGGCACGTGCTTCGGGGGTATTGAAGGTGAAACCAGTACGATCAGCATTCCAGTAATCCCCGCCGCGCTGCTTGATACCCGCCAGGAACGAAGCCGAGATTGGATCGGCAGCGGTGAAGTGCCAGCCAGCTGTGGACATCATGCCTGCGCTATCGGTCTCGGAAAGCGCTACAGCATCCGCCAACACATCATCCATCGTCTTCCACTGCGGCGGATAGGTCAGGCCTGCAGCCTCAAACTTGGTTTTATTCACCAGCACGCCGCCGTACTCACAGTTAAACTCCTGCGGCATACCATAAAGCACGCCATCGACAATATAGCCGCCGATTGGCGCCGCATAGAAGGTCTGCTTGGCCTGCTCAACAGTCATAACATCAGCAGGGACCGGCGCCAGGCGCTCGTAGTATTGCGATGTCCAGGTACCGAACAACTGCAGGATATCAGCTTCCTCGCCGGCAGGCATTGCCGTCTGCAAGGTCTGCAGATAGAGCTCATAGTCAAAGTTCTCAAGCTGGATATCCACATTGGGATGCGCGGCCTCGTAGGCCGCTATGATAGGCTCATACCCGGCGATGAAGGCGTTGTTGGTATGCACCCACATGCGTAAAACCACCGGGCCCTCATCCGCGCCCCCGCAAGCAACCAACAACAAGCTGGTAATTACGAGAACGAACACTAACTTTTTCATTTTCTTCTCCTTTTGATTTTGTGGTTGGAAAAAAGAAATATCAGAAACACAGTGAATGAATATTTGCGTTTTCACCTCCTCAGATATTTAACTTCACAACAGCAGTTAGATTTGTCGGCCTGTCAGGATTCAATCCCTTTGCCAGCGATCTATAGTACGCCATCAATTGCAGGGCAGGCAGATATAAAACTGCGCGCACCTGTTCTGGAATTCGACTCTTGAATGAAATATCCGCATTCGACTCGGCCAGCGCTACGATCTTTCCCCCGAGAGCCTGCATCTCGTTTAAGACAGTTTTTTCGTGGCTGAGATTTGACTCTGATATCATCCCAATCACAACTGCATTTTCATTCACCATGCTCATCGGTCCATGACGGAATTCCAAAAAGTGAAATGGCTCGCTGTGAGTCAATGTCAT
>JBFYSV010000329.1:0-17242 GCA_041301185.1 Anaerolineae bacterium | reverse complement strand
TCTACCCTCCATGGTGTCCATACCTCTCAAAATTATTCAGCTGCTAATTGTTATCAGTTGCCAATCTGGCAGCCGAGCGGGAAGCCAGGGCAAAAAATGTGCCAGATTTGGCAGCAGCAAGCTCCCAGTATTTCTCTAGAGATGGAAATGGACTTGCTAATTCACTGTACTGCCCGCTGGTCATAACCAGGAGACAATCATAAAAATCTTTAGCAATCGGGGCAGCTGCGGTAGAGCTAACTGAGTGAAGATAAAGCTGATTAAGGGCTGCAGATGCGCTGAAATACAGACCAGAAGCAACGCTCAGCGCAGCACCTGGACCTAAATCCTTCCACCAGGGATCGGGCTCATCCTGATCCTGAATCTTATCCATCAGGTGGGCTGCAGAATAAAACAACAGCCAAGCTACGGCGAGGTCATCCGCCCACTCCGGATGGCCTCCCGCTGCCTGGCAGCACTGACCGGGCAGGTCTGTCCAACTGGACGGGCTATCGGCGTTTAGAGCCTTCTCTCTGCCAGCGCTAAATGCCAGACGCATGGCTTCGACCAATTCCGGCCATGCGCGCGAACCCACCCACAATTTTTCGATATACTTGATAATCCCCTGTTTACTTTGCAATGGCTAGCAGAGGAATGGATTAACTTCTCCAGGCTGCATTGCCGACATCGGAGAGCGAGACGACATCCAGCTTTTGCGACTCTACCCGATTGCGAGCAGAGAGCAGGAATGCCAGCTCTTCGTTGCTGATCTTCAAGCCCCGCTTGGACAGGGCAGCTTCAGGATTGGAGTACAATTCCGAGGCGAAATCGTTGTCGTTCGACATTTGATAGACTACTTGGGCGAGTGTCATCGTTAGTCTCCTAAAAAAAATTTTAATTTGATGTTTTTTGAACTTCTACTATACAGTTGTGGTGATTCATGCGTATTGTAGCTGCTTTGTGGGGGCACCTCCAGTTAATCGATCAGAACCTTCGGTTAAAAAACAATCGCTTACCTAACAAAATTGAAAGCTGACAATGAAAGATTAACATTAATTGCAGACTGTGTCAACATGCATAATGTCACATTGAAGTTAAGTCTTCTTAACACTCTTTAATTATCCGGTTCTTGCAGCCAAATCTATCCTTACACAGGACCAATCTTGTTGTATACTACCTTCCGATATCACCCAACCAAAGGTCTACATGAATCAACACCAAATATTTACTTTAGATTTGAATTTCATGGGGATATCTGGTGCAATCGCCAGCTACCTGATCCCCCACTCCGCTGGAGCCGTGCTGGTGGAATGTGGTCCAGGTTCGACCTTGCCAGCCTTGCTGGAGGGCTTGAGACAGCATGGCTTAAGCCCATCCGACATCAGTGATGTTTTCCTGACCCATATCCATTTAGATCATGCTGGTGCAGCAGGTTGGCTGGCCCGCCAGGGAGCCCGTATTCACGTACACCCGGTTGGCGCTCCGCACATACAAAACCCAGAGAAACTATTGTCCAGCGCGGCTCGGATCTATGGCGATAAGATGGGGACGTTATGGGGAGAATTCCTGCCAGTGCCACCCGAGAAGTTATCTGTTCTTCAGGATAATAATGTAATAACCATAGATGGGATGAGCTTTCAGGCAACAGATACACCCGGACACGCAGATCACCATCACGTTTACCTGTTGGAAGACACTCTTTTCTCAGGTGATATCGGTGGTGTGCGATTAACAGGCACCCAACATATCCGCCTGCCTATGCCGCCTCCGGAATTGAACCTGATCAAATGGCGCCAAAGTCTGGATCGGCTGAAAGAAATGAAATTTACCCGCATCGCGCCGACCCATTTTGGAATTTTTCCTGATGCTCAGCAACACCTTTCCATTTTGGAGAAAGAGTTGGATGACATCAACGCCTGGGTCGAAGCCATCATGCCTGGCGATCCACCAGTAGATGAGATCAACCATCTGCTGATAGATTGGTATCAACAGCGGGCGGTGCAAGCTGGCGTGCCGATAGAACAATTACAAGGATATGAATCAGCTAATCCATCCTGGATGTCTGGTTATGGTATCCAGCGATACTGGCGCAAGGTTCGCCAGGTAGAGACAACTCAAGGTTAATAAACAGAAAACAAAAAACGTGCCGGTCATTGGCACCCAGCACGTTTTTCAACATTCATCGATTGTGGATTTAGAACATCATATCATTGATCTGTTGGATTGTCTCCCTGGCAGGGCGAATTCGATTTGTCGGTAGACGGTTCAATGGGGTAGATGTCAGGTGATTGATCTCGGTCAATGACGGCTGTGAGGTATCGATGTAGATCAAGCCAGTGATTAAGCACTGACAGGCATTTGCCTCCTCCAGGATCCGCATCGCAGCCGTGCGGTCCGTTGGATCATAGTCCCGTTCCAACTTCTTCAAAACAACCACAGAGCCATCGTGCATGGTAACCTCAATATCTTCACCTTGCTCATAGTCCACCATAATCTCTTCGGCAGGCGGCACATAAGACAGCTCGTGCAGCGCAACCTCGTGGTTCTTACCCCACTGGTAGGAGTGCATGGCAGTATCCTGGTTATTAAAAGTAACGCAAGGGCTGATGATATCCAGGACTGCGATGCCATCATGGCTGAGAGCGGCTTTGATCAGCTCTTTGACCTGTTTCGGGTCGCCGGCGAACGACCGCGCAACAAATGTGGCATGCCCCACCAGCGCCTCCCAGGCAATATCCACGGGCATGTAGGGATTCGTCCCCTGGCTTTTTAATGTCAACCCTACTTCTGCCGTGGCAGAAAATTGGCCCTTCGTCAGCCCATAAACGCCATTATTTTCAACTATATAGACCAGGCGCATATTGCGGCGGAGAACATGCTTGAATTGCCCCATGCCAATACTGGCGGTATCACCGTCGCCACTGACACCGAAGCCGCGCATTGTGTGATCGCCAAACAAAGCGCCGGTTGCCAAGGAAGGCATGCGCCCATGCAGTCCGTTAAAACCGAAAGACCGGTTCAGAAAGTAAAATGGGCTTTTACTGGAACAGCCAATCCCGCTGAATTTTACGATATCTTCAGGGACAATATCCAATTCGTAGCAGGCCGTGATGATTTGGCTGGCAATCGAGTTGTGTCCACAACCCTGGCACAGGGTGCTGGTGTTTCCACGGTAGTCGGATTTCGACAGGCCAACCAGGTTCACCTGTACTCTTGATCCGATAGATGTTGTTTGCTCACTCATCAATCTACTCCATTTCCTCGACGATCATCTCTCGCACTTTGCGCGCAGTGAGAGGCATACCATCTGTGAACGCAATCGATACCAGGCGTGTTGCCAGGTCAGGGAATTCGATGGTCAGCAATTGGTGAAGCTGACCATCCCGGTTCATCTCAACCACATAAACCCGCTCATGCTCGTTGATAAATTGTTCTACCTCAGGTACGAACGGGATCGCTCGTAAGCGCAAGAAATCGGTTGGCATACCACTTGCCTGGAGCGAGTGCCGTGCTTCCTCGATCGCCGGTTCTGTTGAGCCAAATGCGATAATCCCAACATTTGCTCCAGGCATAGTCTCAACAAATGGTTTGGGCACGTAGCTGCGAGCGGTTTGATATTTCCGCTTCAACCGATCAAGATTATCGTGCCAAACATCCGGTTCCTCGGAGTAGCGTGCCTCAATAGTGTGTCCCGTCCCCCGCGCAAAGTATGCCGCATTCGGATGGCGGTTGCCCGGGACGGTACGGTAGGGGATGCCATCTCCATCGACATCTTGGTAACGCGCCCATTTGCCGTCCATTTTTTCCAGGTCATCTTCCCACAGAATTTTTCCGCGATCCATGGGGACATCCGGGTAAACAAATGGCTTGGTCATCCAGTTGTTCATCCCCAGATCCAGATCTGAAAGGATAAATACGGGCGTCTGTAATCGTTCGGCAATATCGAACGCTTTCCAGCCAAATTCAAAACACTCGTTGACTGAGCCGGGCAGCAAGATTACCTGTTGTGTATCGCCATGGCCCATGAAGTAAGTGAAGGTCAAATCACCCTGGGCGGTGCGTGTTGGTAAGCCGGTACTGGGTCCAACTCGCTGGACATCCCACACCACCAGGGGTACTTCAGTAAAATAAGCCAGGCCTGCATACTCAGTCATCAAGCTGAGCCCCGGACCTGAAGTGGCGGTCATAGCCCGCAATCCTGACCAGCCGGCGCCAACAGTCATACCGATCGCTGCCAACTCATCCTCCGCCTGGATTATCACAAAAGTATTCTTCCCTTCTTCTTCTGGGTCTTTACGTAACATCGGCAAGAAGGATTGTAGCGCTTCCGGTAGGCTGGATGCAGGTGTGATGGGATACCACGCCACCAGCTGCACTCCCCCATAGATCGTACCCAGCGCAGCAGCGGTATTTCCATCCGCCATGATCAGGTCATGGGTCGCATCCATAGGCTCGACAAGGTATGGATCGCTTTTCTCCAGATTCTTTGCCGCCCAATCTGCAGCTGCTTTGACAACACCGAAGTTCAGATCGATGGGTTTCGTTCTACCCTTGAAATGAAAATTTAATGCCGCATACACCATATCCAAATCTATTCCCAACATCTGCGAGAGGACCCCAACAAAAACCATGTTTGCCACATAGCTGCGCAAGTCGGAGGGAGCCCCAGACTCCTTGGCAAGCTGCTTAACCGGCATCGGATACGCTGCGACATCCTGACGGTTGATCGGATAATTGATGTCATCCGCATAGAAAAACGCCCCACCGGGTAATACGTCTGCCAGGTCGTCTACGAATGTTGTCGGGTTCATTGCTACCACGATCTCGTGTTCCTCTTTTCTTGCCAAATAGCCGTCTTTGCTGACCCGGATGGTGTACCAGGTGGGCAAACCCTGGATATTAGAAGGAAACAAGTTCTTTCCTGATACCGGGATACCCATCTTAAACAACGCGCGCAAAAGGGTCAGGTTAGCAGTCTGGCTTCCTGACCCATTGACCGTAGCAACGGTGATTGAAAAATCATTCACTTTATGTTTCATCTTCGTAGCGGACCCTTCTTCCACGAAGGTTTGCAAAGCGGACATTGCGTCTCCTTATGTTTATTCCCTGGATACGGGTTGATCGAATTAACGGATTATTCTGTTTCACTCCGGTTGGTTTCAGTACGATCCAATCTCATAATGCCTGCTACTGGACGGAAGTAAAGTAAGTCTTTATGTTCAATCAAAGCCTTATACCCTGCCTCGTAATCACCAGAGCAAATATCATCGACCATTTTCTGGTGATACTGCCAGACTTGTTGCAGGTAATCATAGCCGGCGTACATATTCAAACCAACAGATTCATATGCGTCCCAATAAGCTTCCAGGATACCCATCACAAATGGGTTATCCAGACGAGAATAAATCCCAAGGTGGAGCTGGCGATGCTCAGCATGCGGGATATGGATTTGCGGGCTGTGTAATTTTGCCCAGGCCTGGGCTAGAAGATCTTGCAAGCCATTTTTGTCTTGCTCAGTCAGCGCCTCAACGGCTTCATGCCAATACGCTGTTTCTAAATGATTGCGCAAATCTGAAAATGTGTCAAAATAGGATCTTTCCAGGTCCAGGGCAAAAGACACGCTTTGTTTCACTGCCGGCGTAAAAGAATATGGCAGCCTGCGAATACCGGTCCGGGGACGCGCATCCACAAAACCCAGAGCGCGTGCCACCTCAAGCTGCTCCCGCAAGCAAGCAACACTGACTCCCAGTTCCTGGCTCAGGTTAGTTAATGTTGGGACGCGTTCAGAAGCATGTTCTCGATACGAGGTAGCCAGGTAATCTATGAATTCGTATTTTTGCTGGTTGCGAGGCATTGTGGTCAAGAAATGACATGTGGCTGTTATTATTTACCGGATTATTATGATTAATCTGATAATATAATCCACAAAGACGATTTTATCATCTCGAGACTTGCATGTCAAGAATTTGTGTCAATTTTAAGATACACCCCGATCGCTAGACTCGTGTCGAACAGACCTCACCCGCCGAGAAGCAGGCTAGGAATAACGGCAAAGAATCGATTAGCATATCAAATCAATTGAGCAAGCTTGCGATGAGAGCGGACATCAACCCGGCTCCCCGGGTAAGTGCATCTTCGTCCACATCAAAGCGCGGGTGATGGTGCGGAGCATCCAGGCCGCGAGCGGGATTGGCAGAACCAACGAAGAAGAAGCAACCGGGAGCTGTCTGCATCATATAAGCCATATCTTCAGAAACCATTGTCCGGAAGCGGCTATCCACCTGACAGCCCGGATATAAACGGCTGGCTTCGTTGGAAACCAGCTCCGCCAAACCAGGATCGTTAACGACTGCCGGCGTAAGCGTGGTAATCTCGATTTCGGCAGTGCAGCCGAGCGACTCTGCCACTCCTGCTACGATCTGCCGGAAACGATCTAATACGATCTGCCTAGCTTCCTTCTCAAACGTGCGGATTGTGCCACTCATCGCCACCGCCGGCGGGATCACATTGAACGTCTCTCCGGCATGAATAGATGTAACGCTTACAACGGCTGATTGTAAAGGATGAATATTGCGGGCAGCAATACTTTGTAGCGCGGTTACGATATGGGCTGCTGCCAGCAGCGGGTCAACCGCCAGGTGGGGTAATGCACCATGCCCACCTTTCCCAATAATCCGAATCTGGAAAACCTCACTGGCAGCCATCACCGGACCGGGCGCAATCCCAAACCAACCTACCGGTTTCTCGTTCCAGAGATGCAGAGCTAACACATAATCCGGGGCAGGATTCTGAAGCACGCCCTCTGTGATCATTCCTTCGGCACCGCCCAAGCCCTCTTCGGCCGGCTGGAAAACAAACTTTATCGTCCCGCTGAGATCTTGGGCATGAGCATGCAATAGTTTGGCAACGGTTACCCCGATCGCAGTATGCCCATCATGACCACAGGCATGCATCACCCCTGGATTTAGAGATGCATACTCAGCCCCAGTTTCCTCCATGATGGGCAACGCGTCCATATCGAAGCGCGCCAACACAACCGGACCAGACCTGGCTCCTTCTAGGAGAGCGATGACCCCGGTTTTGGCGATGCCGGTGGTTACTTCCAAACCTAGCTGGCTCAGTTCTCGGGCAACGATCCCCGCCGTCCGCACTTCCTGGAAGCCCAGCTCTGGATGCTGGTGAAAGTCGCGGCGTAAAAAGCGAGTGTACTCTGACAAAGCTTGAGCTTCGCTGACAAAATCAAGCATAGGGCTTCTTCCTATGTTTTTTATCTTCGTTTTTTCTTCTTTGGAGACGGCTGTGCTGGTGGCTGTTGTTCTTCTTTCTCGTTATTTGCTTTACCGCAATCACATTCTCCCCCTTCGTGACGATCACACGGAGATTGGGCTTTCTGGCGCAAGGCTTCCAACTCGTCCCAGGGTTGGACTAGCTCGTGGCTGAACTCGTGATTCCCTTTCCCCTCGATCTCAACCAGCACGTACTGTTTCAGGGGAAACACATCGATAACTTTCCCCTCTCCAAGCGGGGTAACAACATGCTTGCCACGCTTGGGGAGCTGTTTGCGAGCATTGACGTACTGCTCGTATTCATAGACCAGGCAGCAACGCAGACGACCACACATCCCAGTTATCTCTGAGGGAGTCAGGGAGATGCCTTGCTCTTTGGCCATCTTTATCGATATCGGGCTGAATTCGGTCAAGAACATCGAGCAACAGCGATTTTCCATTCCACAGGCACCCATGCCTCCCAGGATTTTCGCCACATCTCGAGGACCGATTTGGCGCATCTCAACCTGGGTGCGGGGATAGGCGCGCTGCATAGCATTGCGTAATTTTTTGAGATCGACTTTTCTTTCCGCTTCGGTTGAGTACAGGAAGGATAGGCGCGAACCGTCAAACGTATATTCAGCTGTAATAATTTTTACACCAGGAATGCCTATCTCTGCCATTTTTGCCCGGCAATTGATCGTGGCTTCCAACTCCTTGCGCTGCATCAACTGTCGCAACACCAGGTCGCGTGGGGTTGCCCTGCGCAAGATGGGTTTCCAGGTGCCTTCCGGGGGCGGAGACGGCTCTGGTACGATTTGAACAACTTCGCCCAGTTGCCGTCCGCGTGAGGTGTCCACAACCGCGAAATCACCTACTTGAAAATCACGGCTCTCACCGGCCTCAAAGTGATAGATTTTCCCTACTTTTTGAAAGCGTATACCAATAATAAAGGGGTCCATAGTCTCCAAACGAGTAGCCGAGTTTGTAAAGATGATAATATGTGCCTTATTTTACCACCTGCCCAATCAGAAGCGTTGCTAGAATTAACTTCATCGGTCGTAGAGGCTCGCCCTACGACCGATGATTGCAACCGAGTTAAGCTTCGGATCAGGAGATATCAACCAATGAAATTGATGGGAATAAAGTTGTTTTGCTGTACAGCAGCAACGCTGATTTTTGCTGCCAGATCTTCCGCAACATGGCGTAAAGCTTGTGCTACTGCCGAGTCGGGATGGCTAATTGTGACCGGTTTGCCCTCATCACCTCCGGTGCGCACAGAAGGATCGAGCGGGATCGAACCGATGAATGCCACTCCAGCTTCTTTCGCCAGGCGCTCTCCACCTCCCGCACCAAACACGTCCATCCGCGTTCCATCAGGAAGCTCCAGGTAGCTCATATTTTCAACCACTCCAAATATCGGAACGTCCAATTGGCGGAACATCTCAAGGCCGCGCCGGGCATCATCCAGAGATACCTGCTGTGGTAAAGTCACGATCACACCACCGCTCAGTGGTAGTGATTGCGCCAGGCTCAAGCCCGCATCGCCTGTTCCCGGGGGTAAATCGACGATCAGATAATCCAGCTCGCCCCAATCTACATCGGTCAGGAACTGGCGGATAGCAGAGTGGAGCATCGGTCCGCGCCAGATGAGGGGTTGATCGGGTTTTACCATGAAACCGATCGACATCACCTTAACTCCATACGCCAGAGCAGGAATCAGTTTCTCATTCTGAACTGGGGGTAAGCGATCCACTCCCATCATGGTTGGCACATTAGGGCCGTAGATATCCGCATCGAGCAACCCAACCCGGGCACCACTCTGTGCAAGCACGACGGCAATATTCACAGCAACCGTAGTTTTCCCTACCCCGCCTTTGCCCGAGGCGACAGCTATGGCATTGCGAATGGGCAATTCCAATAAACCGCGCGAGCGACCGTCTGCCGGTACATTGGCGTCCATTTTGATATGGACGGCTTTCACACCCTCAACCGCCAAGACAGCTTCCCGGGCCTGGCGTTCAATTTGGGACTTTAACGGGCAGGCAGGTGTGGTCAGTACAACCGTAAAGCTGACGTTCGAGCCCTCAATATTAATGTCCCGAATCATATTTAATGTGACCAGATCTTTATGCAGTTCTGGTTCCTGCACCATTCCCAGGGCACCCAGAATGTCTTTCTCAGAAACAGTTTGATTTGCCATTTTCTACCTTTACTTTGCAGCTTTCCGAGCTGCTTTTGCAGCCTCGGCTTCTAGCCGGGCAGCTTCCTCGCGGGCATAGTTTGCGGGGCGAATGGAAGCATAGTAAGAGACCGGCTTGGAGAGTTTCTCTTTATCAAAGATATTACTCTTGTGGCGGTTATAAACCGACAGCTCGTAATCGTGATCCATCTTGATCGCATCGAACGGGCAATACTCAGCACAGAAACCGCAGTTCATGCAAATATCCACATCAATATAAAATTCCGCCGGTTCCGGGATCGGTCTGCCAGTACTCGGATCGTTCGTCCGCACAATCCAGATACATTGAGGTGGGCAAACTTTAGCACAAATTCCACAGGAAGTGCAGCGATCTTTGTTTTGCCCATTCTCGTCGGTCTCGTAAATAAGGAAAGGAACGAAGCGAAATTCCTCCGGAACCGGCAGTTTCTCTTCTGGATATTGGATGGTAAAGATACCCCGTGTCTCGGTGCTCATGCGGTGGGCTATGCCTTCCGATGTATAGTAACGCTTTCCGAGCCAGCGGATGTCATCCAGATATGTCTCAACAAATCGCTTGAGGGTTACCCCCATCCCTTTGATGATTCCCATTCCATCCATGGACATACTCCCTTTAGCCTTTCAGGCGGATTGATAACATAATACTCTCGTGGACAAGCAGCTTAGCGGTCTGTCTCACCCAGAACGATATCAATAGAGCCGAGAATCGCCACTGCATCTGCAATTTTATTGCCCACTGCCATCGGTTCCAGTGCGGTCAGGTTGATGAACGAAGGAGCGCGGACATGATAGCGCCAGGGATTAGCTTTTCCGTTCGATACCACATAAAACCCCAACTCACCCTTCGGTCCTTCCACCCGTCCGTATGCCTCCCCTGCTGGCACACGCACCTGGTATTGTGGCTTGCCTTCCTGGATTGATCCTTCAGGGATGGCGCGCGCCGCCTGCTGTAAAATCCTCAAACTTTGCCGGATCTCATCCAGGCGGATCAGGAAACGATCATAAATATCACCATGGTACCGCACAGCCACATCGAATTCGAAGCGGTCATAAATGCTGTACGGATCAGCCCGGCGGATATCGTAAGGGACACCTGAAGCCCGTAGCACAGGACCCACAGCCGAGTAGGCGATCGCCTGTTGCGGGGTCAATACACCCACACCCTCCCCGCGCGAGCGGATGATTTCATTCTTTACCAGGTAGAGATCAAGTTCGTCAATCTTCCTCGGCAAACGGTCATCTACCAACTTGCGGATTTTCTCATACACCCCTTCCGGCAGGTCGCGCGCCACGCCTCCAAATCGGAAATAGTTGCACATCATCCGCGAGCCGCTCACCGCTTCAAAGATGTCCAGGATCAACTCACGCTCTTCAAAAGCGTACAGGACCGGGGTGAAATAGGCTCCCAAGTCATTGAGGAAAAAGCCAATTGCCGCCAGGTGGTTGGAGATTCGAGTAAATTCTGCCATAATAACCCGCAGATATTCAGCTCTATCCGGCGGTTTGACTCCCATCAGCTTTTCCACTGCCAGAGCGTAACCAAAGTTGTTGCTCATCGATGAGAAATAATCCAACCGGTCGGTAAATGGCATGTTTTGTAAAAATGTGTTCCGCTCAGCAATTTTCTCATGGTTGCGGTGCAGATATCCCATCACCGGTTTGAGAGCTAAAATTGTCTCGCCATCCAGCGCAGCGACCATCCTGAACACCCCATGCGTGGAGGGATGCTGCGGACCCAGATTGACGATCACCTGATCGGTTCTCAGACCGGAGCCTTCCCCGGGTTTTTCGATCAGCCCAAGCCCTGCATAGAGTGCAGCATCTTTTTCAGGAACCCAGGTCTCCGGATCAAAGCCTGCAGGATAATCTACATTGTTCGTAAATGGGTTCTTATCCTCTATACGATACACATTTCCATCCGGCCAGCGACTTTTGAATGGCTTGCCTTCTTCCTCGAAAAACGGCTCCTGCCAATCTTTGCGCAAGGGATGACCATTGAACCCTTCCCACATCAAGATCCGCCGCAAGTCTGGATGTCCTTCAAAGCGAATACCCAGCAAATCCCAGGCTTCCCGCTCCTGAAATTCTGCACCCGGATACACCGGTACCAGGGAAGGTATGCTGGATTCCTGGCGCGGGGAGCGGGCTTTGATTACCAATCCAGATCCACCAGTGCTCCGGTACAGGTGATAGACAACTTCCATAAAATCATCCGGCAGGTAATCTACACCCGTCAAGGAGGTCAGGTAATCGTAGCCAAACTCGTCGCGCAATGCCGTAGCCACCTCCACCAGATGGTCTGCCTGGACGATATAGCCTTCATATCCCTTACGCTCATCAAGAGCGATAAATTGTGGAAAGCGAGCCAATATTGCGTCTGATTTTGCAGTTACATCTTCTTGAACTAGTGTTTGTTCGCTCATAGTTCTCCTCCGCTATGCCGCCTCAACTTCCACATTGCCCTCGGAAATCTCTGTTTGTGCCAGCAATTTTTCCTGAGTGACTTTCTTGATCACCTCATATTGCCGTGGATCGATGATGTCTGGTCCAAGGATAGGTACTGGCACCGTTTCACTACCCTCTTTTTGGTACCAGCGTACCTGTTTAATGGACTGAGTATCGATCTTTTTCTGTAAGGTGATCAATCCATGAAGCAATGCCTGTGGAGTTGGCGGGCACCCCGGGATATAAACATCGACCGGGATATAGCGATCGACACCAGGTACAACGTTGTAACCTTCCTTGAAAGGACCACCACCCGAAGCGCAAGCACCCATCGCAACCACATATTTCGGCTCGGGCATCTGGTTGTACAGGCGTACGATCTGGACAACCATCTTCTTTGTGACCGTTCCGGAAACGATCATTAAATCTGCCTGGCGAGGGCTGGGGCGCATCACTTCCATCCCAAAGCGAGAGAAATCATAACGGCTGGCAGCTGTACAGATCATCTCAATCGCACAGCAAGCCAACCCAAACATCATCGGCCAGATGGATGAGCGCCGGCCCCAGTTATAAATCTTGTCCAGTGTGGTGATGGCAACCTGATTCTCAAGCTCTGGGGGGATATCGTATTTTGTGGTGTTAATTTCCTTACCCATATGATTTAAACCTCCTCGAGCCATTCCTGGTAAATGGCAGATAAGATTGAGTCGTTCGCAAGTTCTTTATCATCAAAGAATTCCGGTAGTTCAATCGTCCATTGATAGATCATACCCAGAGAAACATCCTCCAATTTAATGTTCGGGTGGCGACGGATCAGTTTGCAAGCGATTGCGTAGGAATCAGCCCAGGTAAGTGGATCATCCCTGCTGCTATCCTCTCGACTAATGCTCATAAGCTGTTCTTCCGTTCTCAAACTCTGATTATACCCCCAAAACGCGGTTGTTCAATTCAGATTATCGTAAATATATATTTGCATATTTAAGAGTTATCGAATATAATCACTCAATGACCAGTTCCCGGCAAACTATCCTGGATTTCCTGGAAAACAAACGCGCCGCCACCCCACTTGAGATAGGACAGGCTCTTCACATGACGAGCGCTAACGTCCGCCATCACTTAGCTATCCTGAAAACCGAAGGGGTTGTTGAAGCCGTCGGGGAGCGTACTCCAGGGAAAAGGGGCAGGCCTGCTAAACTGTTCACCTTAACCAGCCTCACCCGGCAGCACAATCTGGATGAGCTGACCAAAGCTCTGCTCGATGAGCTGCTCAACCAAAAATCACCCGCAGACCAGCAGGCTCTGCTCCAGCAAATTGCACGGATTCTTGCCAATCCCAGCAAAACATCCGACAAAATGTCCCAGCGTTTATATAGAGCAATTCACCGGCTAAATGCGATGCACTACAACGCTCATTGGGAAGCCCATGCCCAGGCTCCTTTTCTGATATTCCGGCATTGCCCGTATGCGCGCATCTTACCGACCCATCCTGTTCTTTGCAAGATGGACGCCCTCCTTATTCAAGAATTGCTGGATAAGCCAGCGCAACTTGTCGAGAAACTGGCAAAGGATAATCTTGGGGCAATCTATTGTAAATTCATCATCAAGGATCAGTGATAATGGGTTGTAACCATTTCCATCGAATGCGCATCTAAACAAACATAGATCAAGACGGATATAATAAAACAAGGCAATCATCGTTCACTTTGGTCAGCTCTTCACCACGTGTGGTAAGAGATAGAGAAGAATCATCCATCCAAGTATTGTCAGGAGCACTGCAAATGAGTAAAAAGAGAAAAAACATTTCGCCATCTGGGAGCCAGGCGCGGTCAGGTAAACAGGTAAAAGGGAGCAAACAAAATTCCACGTGGCTTATTGCCGGGTTAGCAGTCATAGCTGTACTTGCAATAATGGGTTTTGTTTTCCTGAACAATGGCGACGCCCCAACCGAGTTAGCAGTAAATTATCCAACAGAGATCAGCGTCGATGAAGCAGCTACCAAACGCGATCAAGGTGCTTTTATCCTGGATGTCCGCCAACCAGAGGAGTGGCAGGAGTACCATGTACCAGGGTCAACCCTGATCCCCCTCGATCAGCTAGCCAGCCGCCTGGATGAGGTGCCTGAAGATCAAGAGATTGTTGTTGTGTGCCGGTCTGGCAATCGCAGCCAGGAGGGGCGCGACATTTTACGGAATGCCAACTTTTCAAATGTAACCAGCATGGCGGGTGGTTTGAATGAGTGGGCTGCCAGAGGATACGAAACCGTCAGTGGCCCATAATACCGTGTCAACCTGACCATACTTGCGATCACAATACTCGCAGAGCTGATATTGTGTTGTAAACAACAGGGCACATCAAGCTGCCCTGTATTCATAAAACTTCCTCTTGATATTTCCTGGAATTTTGCTATAATATAGAACAAAGGTTCTATATCTGGACAGTAGGCTCCCCAAGATTAAGTACGCTTGGATTTCATTCATACCAATTATGTCAGGTTGAGTTGCAAAGATTGAGCATATAATTATCCCAGATGACCCACCCGTCCAATTTCTTACGAGCATACCTGCTTGTTATCCTGATCGTGCTAGTATCCCCCGTCCCTGTTTACGCACAGGGGACAGATTCTTCTATACCCGAAGGATTCTATCTGATTTCTTCTGCCCCTGGTGTAAGACTGTATCGCAAAGATTATTCGGGTGGAAGCCCGGATTTCGTTCAGGTGGTGGAATTGACTGCAGGAGCCAAAATCATGGCCATGCACGGGGATATTCACGATCGGCGTCCGGGCAAAGGTGCTTATGGCGGTGACGATGCACGCATTATGTCGCAAAGCCTGCAAAAATTCTGGTCTCAGCTTTCAAATGAATATGGGAATGCTTTTTGTGCCTTAAATGGCCAGTTCTTTTACATGAAAGAGAGCCCCACTCGCCTGCCATTTCCTTTGAAAGTTGACGATGAGATCGTCAGCGACGGCTATGGATTGAATGAATTTCCAGACAAAAAATTGATCCTAGAGATCTGGCCAGACAGGGTGAATATCCGTGAGCTAACAAAAGAAAGCCTATACTCATCCACCGCACCGGATATCATTGGTGGATTAATGCAAACCGCTAATAAACGCTCTGATCAATATGTCGGTCGCACCTTTGTAGGGATCGATGACCACAACCTGGATGGAGCCTCGGAAACCTTGTTGATATTCAATTCCAAGATCTCCCGCCAGGTAGATGCAGCCAGTATTTTGCAGGCATTCGGCGCTGACCAGGTGATGATGCTCGACGGAGGTGGATCGACACAACTCATATGCCAGGATGAGACGCTAATCAACACCGATCGCCCAATCCCTCAAGCGATCGGTGTTGTCTCAGCGTCCCAAGACAGTCAATCAGCCCCCCAACCCGATCCTACAACAGGAGAACCGGTCAATGAGTCAGGACTTTCCATCAGCAGCTCTCCAATAAATACCCCAGCACCTCAAGAAAACCTCCAGGTTGGGCAATCAAGCGAACCGGTTCCTCAAAACCTGTTCAACCTAAGCGATGTGCTTTGGGTGCCATTGATTATGTCTCCCGTATTGGCTGTCCTCGTATTCTTTGTAAACCGGTTTAGAGTCTTGGGGCAGTAATTTACAAACAGGATTTATAAGCCCAATAATTCAACGAACCCTCACTTGATATTCACCGAATGGATCTGCCGTCTGATTGCTATCAACCCGAGTAACGATCAAAGCCAAACTATCTTGTTCTGCCATCCCTTTCTTTTTATATAGCGCAGAAAACACTTCACCCGGTTTCAACCCGTCTTCCAGCGGCTCCGGTTCGATAACCATACGCTCATCTCCAACCTCCTCCCCATAAATGCGCAATATCTGAAGTCGAAATTCAGCCGAACCGCTTGATTTCGGGGTGAACTCAATCGTAACTTGATCATTTTCCGCAGGAAATGGAATTTCGATGAATTCCATCCCAAAGCTACCCGGTATCTCTCCCAGGTGAACCTGATGTCCCTTCGAATATTTCAACAATACAGAAGAAGGATTTTTGTACAAATTACCTGGGTCAAATAAATCGCACCCTCCACGAGCAACCTCCGCAGAGCAGTACCCATCCTCCAGCTGGAGAGCATAAATATGTAACGCAAAAGATGCCAGGCTTTCTTCGTAACTGCGGAACGGACATGCTGGAGTTTCTCTCAACGCTTCATCCAACACAAAAGGTAAATTCTCAGAGAGTCGATTCTTAAATTTCATTCCTCGGGTTTCCTGTCTATACAGGCGTTCCAGTGTTTTGCGGATGATTTGCATGCCCGCAGATGGATCTTCTACCCCATCCACTATCCCGCCACATTTTTCGAATAGGAAACGCCAAAATAGGGCAGCTCGGTATGGATTGATGCCATCGTAGCCGGTTTTCAAATAACTCTCTCGGAACTGGTCGCCAGTCAGAAACGAGTTTGCCTGCAATATATATGCGCGTTCTCCCCTAAACTCAACCTCAGGTTGCCCAACCGAGGTTGCCATAATCGCCATACCCTCAGTAAAAAACGCCAAAGCTCCTGCGTCGGCATCAATATTGCCATCGCCTCCAGATTTTTGGTGTACATTTCTCTGCAGGTTATGGAACAGCTCGTGATGAAACGCGCCCATAACCGCCTCCGTCAGATTATTGTATGCGGCATAATCCTTATGCTTGGTGTTAATCGAGATCCCCGAATGCGCAGACCCCGGGGCCCTGCCATGAAACCAAACACCAGGGCGGGTCAAAGCAACACTCAAACGTTCAGAATCCTCTCCTGCCCGGTAGCTGGTCCATTCTGGGTACCAAACGAATCCCCAATCGTTGGTTTGCGCATGCACCGCTTGTACCATTAACGGTATCAACTCATCCTGTACGTACTTACCTACCGCATCTCGTGAAGTCCTGCTGCTATCATCCCACTCAACATGTTGGAATGGGAACATGTCACAGGCATAAACCACCAACTGATCTGGAGCAGCACCCTCCACTGCCTCGTTCAAAGACATTAGGGGCTCAATCCACTGGCTCTCCAGCAACACAGCGAATTCTTCTGAATGCTCATAAAGAGGCTTGACCATCGAATGGAGCGCATCGGTCATAGTCAGGTTGAATTTCAAGTAATCTGTTGGAGTCGGAATATTACCAGCATCGGATTCAATGACAGCATCAAATGTATGCGTCATCACGACGGTCACATCAGGGTCATTGCGTTCCGATGCACTACGGATTGTTTTGTCTTGCTTCCACAAGACAATCCTGTCTCGTGAGCCGCTTCCCTGATCAGGGTCAGGATGCTGGGTCTCGATTTCCACGGTCAG